>DOBD01000256.1:4202-5421 GCA_003506275.1 Bacteroidales bacterium
CACCATCTGGGAACTGTGGAACGGTGACACGGCAGACCCCTCGATGAACTCCCAGAACCATGTCATGTTGTTGGGCGACTTGATTAGTTGGTACTACGAACACCTGGCCGGCATCAAATCTGATCCCACGACAACAGCGTTCAAGCGTATCATCATGCGTCCCGATTTCCCCGCTGGCCTGACTTTTGTCAAATCTCACCACTACTCTTCCCATGGGTTGATAGCCAGTGAATGGGTGAGGGAAGGATTCAGGTTGACCTGGCAGGTGGTCATACCGCATAACGCCGAGGCTCATGTCTACATCCCAGCCCCCAAGGAACAGATCATTGAGGGGACTGTCAAGGCAGAGAAGGCTGTTGGTGTCACTTTCCTGCGCACGGAAGGAGATCGCTCCGTGTTTAGGGTCAAGTCGGGTACATATGTGTTCAAAGTAAGGCAATAACTGTTTTATAACACATTTTTTCTGCTTTTAAGGCTTGACCAAATGGGCTAACTTTGCACGAATAGAACAGGACAGCACAGCATAGTGCAAGACTTCAACCAAACGGCCATGAAACACAGTTCTGGAGCGGTTTTCCGCTGTTTTTTCCTTGTAGTGATCGTCTTGCTGCCAGCCGTCTCACCGACTGCCTGGTCGTTGGGAGGCGTCTTGTTTGCGGCGGAAAAACCTTGGAGGCAGGGAATCCTGGTGGACGAATTCATTTTCAAGGTGGCTCCCTTTCCCGAAAGCCATGCAGCCACCCTTGCGGAAACGCCTGATGGGCTGGTGGCAGCCTGGTTTGGTGGCCTCAAGGAGAGGCACGAAAAGGTGTGCATCTACGTAAGCCGTCGGCTGAATGGTGCCTGGACGGAGCCGATCAAGGTGGCCGACGGGGTGCTCAACGACAGCACCCGATACGCTTGCTGGAACCCCGTGTTGTACCAGGTGCCCGGTGGTGACTTGCTCTTGTTTTACAAAATAGGACCCAATGTAGCCGGTTGGACAGGCTGGATGAAGACCTCTTCCGACCATGGCTTGACCTGGAGTGCGCCCCAAGCGTTGCCGGAAGGCGTACTGGGTCCCATCAAAAACAAGCCTGTACAGGTGGGCGCGTCTTTGTTTTGTCCTTCCAGTACCGAAAGTAGGGGGTGGCGCGTCCATTTTGACCTGACCCCTGACAACGGCAAAACCTGGAGCAAGCTCGGTCCCATCAACGATGGCAAGACGTGGAACGTCATA
>DOBD01000067.1:0-9757 GCA_003506275.1 Bacteroidales bacterium
GGAACAACCCCCAACGCCTGGCTGGACCGAATTTGGTGGTGGCATCCAAACGGGCTGTTACGTCCACAATGTATTTTCCCTTGAAGGCATAGTGTGCGGATCCGGTATAGTACATGCTGCGCCATTCGTTCACGCCGGTTGAGAAACCGCTGATGGTACCCGGAATACCGGTTGAGGGAATGTTGGGTAGACCGTAGGCGCTGTTGTTCTGGCTGTTGGAAGTACCACTGGTAAACTCACCCCTGACCAAGGTCATGAAGGAGTGATCCGAATTATCAAAATGAGGTACAAAAGTCAAGGTATGCTTGGTGTTGACAGCCTGGCTTTTGTTGGCGGCATCTGATTTATTGTTGGCGTTGCTGTTAGCCCAACCTGCTGTTACGAGGCTGTTGGGGTAGAAGCCCTCGTTGTCGCTGTTGAAAATATTGAACGTGACACGACCTTCGTAGTTAAATTGGGTCTGATCAGGCTTCATGCCCAAGAAATTGTACTTCAGCTGGAACTCAGGGGAGATGTTGATGGTCGACTCATTCCGGTACGCCTGATTTGCCAGGGCGATGGGATTGACAATGCCCCGTTGGTCGCTCAACTGAGAAGAGGACGTAGGCAACATGTGGTAAAATTCACCGGTTGAGTTGCCGTAAATGTCTTCCTCGTAGATGGAGAGGTTGGGCATCTTGCGGTAAGCGCTACCAAGCAGGTCGCTGTAATTCTTTTGATTGTCCGTGTAGGTCATGTTGAAATTGGTGACAATCTTGATACGGTCTGACACGAAATAATCCAACGCCACCCTCGTGGTAAAACGGTCGAGTTGTTGGCCGATGATGGAACCGACCTCATTGTCATAACCGGCAGAAATACGGTAATTGGCCTTTTCCCCACCACCCGACAACGAAAGGTTATGGTTTTGGCGCATACCAAATTGCTTGACAGCAGCCACCCAATCCGTATTGTTGTTATACATCTGGTATTCGGAGAACGAGGGATCGTAGTTGAGCTCGACGATATTGGATGCAGCATCGTTGAGGCGGGGGTTGAAGTATTCTTCCTTGAGCAACATGGTATATTGGTCACCATTAAGCATCTTCATGCCTTCAGGCTGATAGGTGCCTGAGAAACGGTATGAATAGGTAACCCTGGTTTTTCCTCTGGCACCACGTTTGGTTTTAATCTCAATGACACCATTGGCGCCCTGGGAACCCCAAATGGCGGTAGAGGCGGCATCTTTCATTACCGTGATGCTCTGGATGTCTTCAGGGTTGATGTTGAGCAACTGGGCGAACTTCTCGTCATTGGCGTTGGCGAAATCGAAGTCATCGGACTGACTGGTTTCCCAGATGTTGCCGTCGACCACGATCAATGGTTCCGATGAGCCGTTGATAGAGGCGGCACCACGCATACGCATACTGGTACCTGAACCCAGGTTACCCGAGTTGTAAACAATATCCAACCCGGCGATACGCCCCTGAAGGGCCTCGTCGATGGTGGTGATGCCCAGACCCTCGAATTCACTGGCGTCGATTTTTTGGGTAGCACCCGACAACTCGCGCTGCGGAATGGCTAAACCAGAACCGTCGGCCACAGCCTGAGCGGTAATCACTACATCCCGAATCTGGGTGGAGGGCTGCATCCGTATACGAAAGCTTGTGGCGTTGATGGGGATGATTTGGGTTCTGTACCCAACGTAGGTCACTTTGAGTTTGTTTTTGGGACTTTTCAGGCTAAAGGAAAAGTTACCGTTCACATCGGCGGTAGTGTGGGAAACAATACGGTTTGCCTCATCGATTTCCACGACGTTGGCCAAGCTGAGAGGCCCTTCGCTGTCAAAGACGGTCCCGCTGATCATGCTGCCGGCTGTTTGGGCGAACGTTGTTCCCGCAAACAGGAGCATGGACATCAACACTAGGTGTTTTATGGTTTTTCTCATCGTATCAGAATTTGCGCTTCAATCCGAAAATTAATTAAACTGGTTGTTGTCATACATCAGGGGGCCATCGATTTGATGGACAACAAGGTTGGCCGACGAAAAGATCTTGCTGGCAGTCATCCTGTCAGAGGAATCATACAGGTACTCCCTGGCAATCAGGTTACGCAGGTTGGTGTCGGTTGTGACGTGGCGCACATTGCCCACCTTGTCGGTTACCGTGATGGCGTAGTTGCCGGCCGTTACACCTAACGTATAGAATACCTTGAGCTGGTTGTTCATGATCGCTGTTTCGAAGTTACCCGAAACGGCGTTCTTGTCGGCGAAGACAGCGTTGTCCTGAATATGGTATTTGACAAAATTGCGGATGATGTCTGTTTTGCGCTCAGCGGCCAGGGAGTCAGTCTGAGCCAACACTTCAATCGCTTCCCAGGTAGGCAGTTTGCCACTGGCTTGCAAGGCCAGGATGGAAGCATTGGTGGGCACATAGACCGTGTAGTGGAACTTACTGAGGAAACTGATGTTATTTTGGCTGGCATTAGCGTGGTTGTTCTGCAAGTTGGTGAGCAAACCAGTACCATTGAGCAGTTTGAAAAATTCAGAAAACTCGGGCTTTTGAAGGATGTCGTACACGGCATTACGGGTCGTCATCATTGGTTCGTCATTCAATATGTACGACTTACCATTACCCTGGTTATAGATCCGTTGAACGGTCAAATTACGACCCTGGTCATACTGCAGACTACCTTGTACACGCATGGAGGCTACACCGCCGGCGACATCGCTGACAATCAACGTGGCGCCACCTTTGGTACGGTAATACATATTGCCGTCTTCAATGTCTCCGATGACCGTGTGGTTTTCCAGGATGTCCTCTAGGCGGTTGATAATCTGATCATAGTTGGCCAACCCCAGCGAATCGATTACACTGTTTGTTGTCACATCGTAGCTCCAGATGGAAGCCTTGACCTTGTCATTTTCCTGTACGGCGTTGGCATCGTAGTAGAATTTGAACAATTGAGTCGTTGACTTACCGTATGATACAGGGTCGATGTAGTATTTCAATGCGTTGTTGGTAGGGATGAAAAAGCTGTAGTAGGATTCCCGGGCATTCAAATAAGCATCATAATCCAGCTGTTCGATGGCCCAGTAAATGATGTTCATTCGTTGGTCAACCAAGGCGGGGAAGGAAACTGAGATGTACGCCGTGGGGCTGAATACCTTGTTGGTCAAATAAACAGCACCATTGCAACCCAGGAAAACACTGTCAATATCGGTCTTTGTAATGCCCATAACATTCGTGGCATCGTCCAACACGGTACCGAACTTACTGGGCACGGAAGACTGGAACATATTGAGCATGTTATTGTTCAGGAGTTTGGATACGACATGATCGGGAACGGCGTCCCAGGTGCCATAGTAATCCTTGAGTACGCGACCACTACCGTTTTCCCAGTATTCAGTCATGGCAGCATCAGAAGGCACCAGCATGACAGCCATGTCTTGCTGCAAGGCTTTCTCAGGTGCCGTTGAGGTCGACGTACTGGAGTAATAGGCGTTCCATCCTGGATCGAACTTCAAGGTGGCGTTTACAGCCTTACCGTCCGGGTCTGAGGCCAAGGTTGGACCGTTCTGTGATCGTTGGGAAAAATAACGCTTCTGATAGACGGAATCGACGGTTGTACCATAAATACGGTTGTAATCCCTGGTAGCGGTCAAACTGTAATAAGGGGCACAAAAGCGTTCCAACAACTGGCTGTATTGGGTGGTGATGGGTTTGGTACGGATAATTTCGGCCATGTTGCTGAGTGGCGTCATCACCTCGGCCAGCTCATGGATAAAGCCATTGGATGCTTTCAGGTTTTTACCAATGACAGGTAATCCATTGATGCTGGCGTCACCGGGTTCACGCCTGGTGGTATAGTTCATCAGAAAATCGTAGTCTTCGTTGGTGATCTTGTTGTTGACCAACTGCGTCTCAATGAAATGAATCATGGGCGTTACTGACATGTCTTTCATGCATACGATGGAAAGATTGGCATTTTTGAAACGTTGCCAGTATTTTGTCGCGGGCATTTCTGAGGGCTGTATGATGGGAACTGAATCGTACATGCTCAACGCTGTCAAGCGGCGCATGCAATCACCCTCCGTTGGTCCTTCCGAACTGGAAAGGGTGTTGAGCTGGTACGAGTTATTAATCATGGCACCATACAGCAACAGTTTTTTTTGTGACAACGACAGGTCATTGTATGAACGTACCCCCCAGTTATTGTGGCTGTAAAACCGTTTGAACGCCTCGTCATTGGCCACGAAGAGGGTTTTACTACCGGTTTTGGCTAATACATCCTTGTATCCGAGATCCTCGATGAGTTTGACCATGTTGGTGTATTCACCATCGTTTTTCAGGTTGTCGTAGATGCTTGAGCCCAACCATTCGGGCACTTCATCTTCAAGGTCGTAGGTCTGGCAGCCTGTTGTCAGCACCAGGGATAGAACCAGCAATCCAACCAGGCGATGCCCGACCTTGCTGACGTTCTGTGTGATTCCTTGCTTCTTTGAGCGCATATCCATTTACTTGTTGGTTTATTTCTTAGTTATGATGAAAGGGCTTTCAGGTGGCCCCAGGTAAGCGTATTTCAATCCACCGCAATCCACCACGATCTTCTGGATCACAATGGCCGGTGAAAGTGGGGTAAAGACCAGGCTATGCTTGTTGTCGTTGGTCTCAGGCAGGGTCATAGGGATGACTTGTTGGTTGATGCGGTTTTTTTGCCACTGAGACACCCGACCTTCACTGACTCCTCCGTTCATATTGACCTGTACCGGCGTTTGTCCATCGAAAGCCAGTGTAAACAGCATACCTTCGTGACCATCGAAATTCAACGTCGGTGTCAGGTAGACATGAACCTTGACCTGGCTGACGTTGGTAGTCAGTTGCATGCGGTATTCCAGACTGCTTCCCTTTGGGTCCACGGTGGTGGGCAACAAGGTTAACGCCGACAAGGTTTTACCTGAATGAGGAATGACTTGCCAGGAAGCACCCTTTGCTGCGCTGGCCTGGTAAAAATGTTCCGCTTCCATCGAAACCACGCTATCCGGCGATTCCGTAAACACATAGCCTTTGAACTGTGCCATGAGGACCTGCAAGGGCAAGAGCATCAGCAGTGCCATGGTCAACCTGAAGGGGTATGGTAGTGGTGCTTTCATGGTTATTGATCAATCGACATAGGTTACGTTGGGCATGATGTTGCGTCTGGGCTCGTTCCAACTGGTATAACCGATATGAACCTGTGACATCATGTGGTTCCATTTGCCATTGGACATCGTCTTGTGGTAATAGTCGGCCAGTTGGGTGTCGCGTTCAAAACAAGTCTTGGCTTTGTCAGCCCATGCATTGGCCGCTTTATCCTTTTTAGCCGCCAGCTTCTTGTTCATAGCCACGGCATAGTACAGTTCGTAGAGATTGGAAGAGGCCTTGATTGGAAAGCGGATCAATTGATCATAGGCATCCCTGTAGGCTGGCTCCAACCGGTTGAACTGGGCATCAGCGGCTGCATCAAGCGCCTTGTAATCACTGACCACTTGTTCGAACTCGTTGTAGTAATCAAGGCTGAAGGTTCTGTCGTTGAGTTGTTCGGGCGTAACCCTGGCATTGTACTTACTATAGAGGTTGAGCAAGCAGGCCGCCTCAGCAGCTTCAGCCTCGCCAAACTGCTGTTTGCAGAACGATACGGTATGTTCGTAAAGATTCGACGGGTTGAAACGATCGGGATTCCAGGCCATGTCCATCCAGAAAGTGATGGGGTATTCCATGGGTTTGAGATCACCGACATTGACAATCCAGATACGGTCGACACCTCGCTCCCAGGCCAGGTTCATCTGCTCCCAGACCCGTTGAATCTGTGTCACGTTCATCCACTTGCTGTTACGGGGACCACCCACGTAATCGAAGTGGTAATAGACACCGTAACCACCTTTGCGGGGTTTGGCATTGAGTGCGGGAAGGCGGCGGATGCTGCCCCAGTTGTCATCGGCATAAAGCAGGGTTACATCGTCGGGCACCGTCATCCCTTGATCGTAATACTCCTGCACCTCTTTGTAGAGTGCCCAGACCTGAGGCAAAGCATCCACGCCCCTACCCGTCTGTTCGGCTATGATGGCCCGTTGCCTGGCCACGATATTTTCCAGTAGTGCGATGTTGGTCCCTCTCTCCATGGGTTCATCTCCATCACCACGCATACCGACGGTGACAATATCTTCGGTGTGCATCATACGTTGGATACCACCGGCCCAGAACGTGTCAAGGGCACCGGCGTTGGTGGTGTAATTCCAGGGACCAGAGCCATAACGGTGCCATTCTTTTTGGGCTCTGGCACAGGGCTCATGGTGTGAGGTACTCATAATGATGCCCATTTCATCGGCAAGCGGACCGTTGAGGGGGTCATCGTCGTAAAAGGCGTTGTTCCACATGGCAGGCCACAGAAAATTTCCTTTCAAACGAAGCAACAACTCGAAAACGGTTTCATAGAATTGATGGTTGTAGTTGCCAAAGGTTGCCTTGGTCCAGTTGGTCAGACAGGGGGCTTCGTCATTGAGGAAAATACCCCTGTATCGGACGGCTGGCTCTCCGTCGGTGAACAGGCCTCTCTTCACATATAAGGAGGGCTGCGTTTTCACAGGCACGTCGGCCCAAAAATACCAGGGAGAAACGCCAATTTGTTTGGAAACTTCATAAATACCATAGGTGGTTCCTCGCTTGTCACTACCGGCAATAACCAAGGCTTGCCCCTTTTGTCCCAATGGACGTTTCACCAAGGTAATCACGTAGGTTTCGCGTTTACCTTTCAACAACGCTTCATTGAGACGCCCTTCCTTGACCAGTTGCTGAATGAGTGAGCTTTGATCGAGGGAACCGACGATGATGCGACAATTTTCGGTTTGTTTAGTAACGATACCAGGCTTCACGCCGCTCACCTTGTTAATGTCTGTGGCCAGGTTGTTCAAGGCACGAAGTACGCCTTTGTGATCTGTGGCGTCAACCAGGATATTCAATTGTTGATGGTTGGTATCGACCAACACCATGGCTCCTTTTTGGGTGTCGATAAAGGGTTGAGCAGCCATGAGGTCGGTCACAACAAACGCCAGACATAACAACAATGTGCCCAATCGTCGCAACTCCTTGCCAAAGCAGGAAAAAGCGCGTCGGACAGACCGATAGTTGTTAGTTGGTAACAGGTTTTTGTGTCTCATGGTATGCAGGTGGTAAACAAAGCACAAATGTATTCTTGTTGGTCGAGACGGGCCGTCAACCAGGTATCAAAAACTTGTAATTATGATACACGACTGTTTTTTTTGACAGGCTCATCAAGAGTGGAACTGTATTTAAGGGAGCTCTTTTGATGATGTAACCAATTTGACAGCCAGCACCCCGGTTTTTAATCCATTGGCAGTGGCCTTGATACGCACCGTGCCTGAGGCTCCTTTATGAGCCTTCACGATGGCCAGGCATAAGCCATTGAAAGCAGGTCGTTCAGAAACACTCAAAGAACTCATGTTGGTGGGATCGCCGTTGTCGGTTGCCACCACCGTCCCTGGCCCTTCTACGCTGAAAGAAAGCTGGTTGTTGGCGACAGGCACTCGACGACCTTGTTGATCAATGATGGTGGCTGTGACAAACGTCAGGTCGTGTCCGTCAGCCATGATGATCGGCCTGTCGGCCGACAAGTGCACGCTATAGGCTTCCCCAGTAGTTTCCACCCGGTCGGTAGCCCAACGCTTTCCATTCTTATAGGCTACAACTGTCAAGGTACCCGGGGCATACACCACCTCATCCCACCGTAAGCGGTAGGTAAGCGGCGCTTTTTTCTTTCGTCCCAAGGATACCCCATTGAGGAAGAGCTCTGCCTCATCCCCAGAGGTAAAGACATGAACCGGCGTCACCTGTCCCACTCTATCCGGCCAATTCCAGTGAGGCAGGATGTGAGCCATGGGGTAATCAGGCCTCCAATAGGCTTGATACAAATAATAGCGGTCTTTTTTAAAACCAGCCATATCAATGATGCCACAATAGGAACTCCTGGATGTATAATAAGGTGTGGGTTCACCCAAGTGATCCCACCCTGTCCAAACGAAACCACCAGCCACGAAAGGATGGCTGTCCAAGGAGGCAAACACCTTGTCGGGTGAGGAGCCAAAATCAACGGAATACAGTTCATAAGCACTAACGTGTCCGGCTTTGCTGTCACCACCTTGACCATCCTTGATGGGACTGCTGTTGGCCGGTGTGACGGGGAAATAGTATACGCCGCGGCTACTGAGAGTGGATGCATTTTCGCTGCTGTAAATTAGCTTGTTGGGGTATTTCTCGTGGAAAGCCGGAAACTGCGGGGCTGTCGTGATACCCTTCAAACCGGTATACAATCCATCATACCTGATGCCTTCTCCTTGGTAATTAAGACCGATTAAATCGGGAACGACAGGCAGGGGCATGTTGGGTTTGGCGTAGTTCATAGCCAGGGTAGTGGGCCTGGTTGGGTCTTCATCCTTGACAATGGACCTCAATCGGAAGGCCAGATTGGCTACGGCCGTATCGGTGTATTGTTCACCCACTTCGTTACCAAAACTCCAGGCGATGATGGAAGGGTGGTTTTTATCCCTGCGTATCATGGAACGGATGTCCTGTTCGTACCAATCGGGAAAAATCAGGTGAAAATCATGCGGGGTCTTCTTTCGTTCCCAACTGTCAAATACTTCNNTCAATCACCAGGAAGCCCATAGCATCGGTCAGTGCCAACAGCCCGGGTGAAGGCGGGTTGTGGGCCATGCGAATGGCGTTGCAACCCAGTTCCTGCAGCATCTCCAATTGTCGTTGAGCGGCTCGTTGGTTGTAAGCAGCCCCAAGAGCACCCAGGTCGTGGTGTTGGTTTACGCCCTTGATGACTATCCGTTCGCCATTGACGAACAGCCCCTTTTCCGCGTCAAACCGAATGTCTCTGATGCCAAAAACGGTCTCGTAACAATCCACCAACGCTCCATTTTGATACAAGTTGGTCAAGGCTACGTAACGATGGGGTATTTGCGTAGGAGGTGGCCCCCAACGTTTGGGAGTAGTAAGTGTCAAGGTCCGTTTGACGGTTTCCAGCGTGCCTGGTTTCAAGGATTGTTGTACAGGGCTGAATGCCGCAACAGGTTTGAAGCCTCGATCGCCCTTGGCGTCCAGTTCGTACACGGCGGTTTGTACCTCCACGACGGCCGCCTTGGTGGTTGCGTTTCTCACCGTCACCGAATAATCGAGGGTGGCCGATTGCTCACTGACTGCTGATGTTTGTATGACCGTACCCCATTGGGCAACATGAACAGCCGACGTTTTAATCAAATGGACAGGCCTGTATAGCCCTGAACCCGGGTACCACCTGGATGAATTAGCTGGGTTGTCGAGGCGGATAGCCAATTGATTGACACCACCAGGCACCACATAGGGGGTCAGGTCGAGCTGCCAGGAGTTGTAACCATACGGCCAGCCTCCCACCAAGTGACCGTTGAGCCAAACCATGGCGTAGGACATGGCTCCTTCGACCTCGAGGTATATGGTCTTGCCAGCATCTGAGACTGGAATATCGAGTTTACGACGATACCACGCCACTCCGTGTACAGGCAGTCGCCCCATACCGCCTCCGACAGGCACGTTCCATCCTGAGTAAAAAGGGGCATCCACCGCCCAATCGTGTGGCAGACTGACTCGCTGCCAGTCCTTATCATCAAAAGAAGCTTGAACAAAGGGGAAGTCAGCACCAGGATCACCGGCAGGCCTACGATGGTGAAGCGACGGATTTT
>DOBD01000067.1:9771-10850 GCA_003506275.1 Bacteroidales bacterium
TTGTCGTCCCTGGCGTCTTCAATGGTAGGACGATAATCATAAATCAGGGAATCTGGTGCTTGGGTGTCAGCGTACCGATAAAAGGTCCAATCGGTATCCAGGGTGATGACTGTTCTTGATTGGGTGGGATTTGCCTGTATGAATTGAGCAAGAAAACTACTCAAAAGTATACAGATACAGCATGGTATTCGGTTTTTCATGGCTGGTGTTAAGAATAAAACCTGGTATATAACAAATGTATCAATGGATCGCCTAACAACCTATCTTATCCGATACACATCCTGTTTACTTTGATACATACGCTGGTTTTTTTGCCTTGTTATCAAATTCTACAATCTACCTTACAACGTTGATACAGTTGGGTTGGTTAACCACCTATCTTTGTAGGAATAATTTAGTACTCCATGAAAAGATCCTGTATTTCCTTCCTGGTCCTGACCGCCCTACTGGTCACCCCGTCAATCAAGGCGCAATCCACGGCTTTAGCCGATCTCGTTCAAGGGTTTGACGAACCCAAAACAACCGTTGCCAGCGGTAGCATCGATACCATCACCTATGCATCCACCACTGTCGGCACCAATCGTCGTGCGCTTGTTTACACTCCCCCAGGATACGATCAAACCAAGCGTTATCCTGTTTTGTACCTTTTGCACGGCATTGGTGGGGATGAAAAAGAGTGGTTCAATCAAGGTCGACCCCATGTGATTCTCGACAACCTCTACGCCCAAAACAAACTCACCCCCATGATCGTGGTTTTACCTAACGGCAGAGCCATGAAAGACGACAGAGCGGTGGGTAATATTTATGACAGGGAGCGAGTGCAGGCTTTTGCCACGTTTGAGCAGGATTTGTTGAAAGACTTGATACCCTACATCGAAAAGCACTATCCGGTTATTGCAGACAGGGAACACAGAGCCATAGCCGGCTTGTCTATGGGTGGTGGACAATCGCTCAATTTCGGATTGGGCAACCTGGATGTATTCGCCTGGGTAGGTGGCTTTTCTTCAGCGCCCAATACCAAGCAACCCGCCGACCTCTTGCCCCAACCCGAAACCGCAGCTGGCAAAATCAAGCTCTTG
>DOBD01000273.1:0-1712 GCA_003506275.1 Bacteroidales bacterium
GAAGACATTGTCGTTAAAGGACCGGATGGAGCCGACCGAACGATTGAGCCCTTGGTGCTCGTGATTCGGTAAAACACTGCGGCGCAGGCGGTATACGAAACAAATAGGATGAACAAACTAGAACAACTCGTACAAGGCAAGGTTTTTAAGAAGTTCCTGACCCGTCTATACGGTATCGGGGCTTCCATTGTCGTGGTGGGTGCCTTGTTCAAGATTGAACACTGGCCTGGTGCCAGCATCATGTTGTCCACTGGTTTGTTCACGGAGGCCATCATCTTCTTTTTCTTTGCTTTCGATTCGCAGCCTGAAGAGCCTGATCACCAGGGTGAGGGGGCCGGTGAAGGCGTTGCCCATGGAGTCGGCCACGGAGCTGTCCATGGTCAAGGCGGTGGAGGCAGCTATGGCGGTGGAGGCTTCAGCGGAGGGAGCGGTAGCGGAGGGGCTGGTTATGGCGGATACGGCAGTGGCGGTTACGGTGCCATCATCCCTCAGGAAGGCGTGGCCGACGTCCCTGCAGGAGGGCCTCCTGGGCTCTATTTCAGCGGTGGCGAGCCGGTACGTGTTGGTTACGGACAAGGCGCCCAAATGGGTGAAGGTGTCATACCACCAGTTAGAGGGAGTGCTATCGCCTTGACACGCCTCGATGATTTGCTCATGCAGGCCGACATTTCCCCCGACCTGCTCAGCGAACTGGGCCGAGGCCTTCACAAACTGGGTGTATCCCTCTCAAACATGGAAGCCGTCGGCAACGTAAGCGAAGCCTCGCAAAGCTACGTTGAAACCATACGGGCAGCCGACGAATCCTTGGAACGGCTGTCAAAAACCTACGAGGAGGCCATCACCAAGGTGACCGAGAAAACCTTGTTTAAATACCGGGGAGTGGCTAAATCGTTGTCCGTTATCGAAAAAGAGGCCTCAACTTACCGGGATGAAATGAGCAACCTCACCACAATGCTGGGCAAATTAAACACGGTTTATGCCCAACAACGCCGTGAAGAGAACGATTACCTGCGGGAGTTGGTGGTGGCCGCTTTGGAATCCAAAAAGTACAGGCAGCAGGTGGCCGAACTGAACGAGCACCTGGCCTTACTCAACAAGCACTACGCCGGGATGGCCAGGGAGCTTAAGACCAAACGGTCGTAAACGGCATTTGCGCTTTGGCAAGANNCCGAGGCATAGCTGTTCCAGTTGGAAACAACTGCTGTCACCTGATCCACAATCGGCAACGCATTTTTAATCCCCATATTCCTGGCTACAGTCAGCAGGTCTTCCCGCGTGAAATCGTCGCGTTTGTTGTTGGCCGACAACTGGTGCTGATTGGTCCATCGGCCGGCTGAAGAATAGGCATAGCAAAGGTCATAGGCAGGAGCCAACCGCCACTCACCACCCGGAGCCAGAACAAAAGAATGATTTTTTGTATGGTCATCGTGATTCCGGGCTATGATGTTGAACACCATCCTGCGGTAGAACTGTTCCATATCGGGATAAGGCAGATTCATGCGCCTCATTACCTGGAATGCCTGCTCGTATGAATGCCTGTCGTCCCGGTCGAAATGGGCGATAGCACAGAGCGTTTGGGTGTGCAACTTATCACCGGCATTTGTCCGGTCGAATCGCTTTGTCATAAAATGAGCGTGCTGGCCTTCTTCGTACATTCGGCACTCCGTCATTTCGATACCGCAATCGAGGGCCATTTTATGGTAGGCGTACTC
>DOBD01000273.1:1763-6481 GCA_003506275.1 Bacteroidales bacterium
TCGAATTTGAGCAGCCAATATGTAAATCCGTCAGGTGCTATTACCTGTCCTGAACGTATTTCAGACATATCATCGTTAACGGCGATGATTGCTTTGGGCTTTGCGCCACCTGCAGATGTCCCCACCCTGATGATATCGAGCAAGGATTCATCGCCTTTAGCCAACCCGGCGGATATCTTCCAATGGCATCATAAGAGGTGCCACATCCAGACCCATGGCAGAAAACTCAGGCAGGAACTCGAAGATGGCATATTCACTCTCCTTATCCCACACAACGGCGGCAACATCATGCCCCCATAAAGTGACTTTCAGAACCACATCGGTCATTTCCTGCGCTTATTAGTTGTACGGGCCAACAACGCTACGGGACTGATGACCTGTTGCGGTATCAGGCTGTCGAAATTGTCCAGCAGCTTCAGCACTCGCATTACGGCAATCAGCGACGCCAGTGACGTGTTTTTGCCGTTCTCCATCTGGCTGATTGTAAACGCACTGATGCCTGCTCGCTCGGCAACCTCCGCCTGCGCGTATTTTTTCCGTTGCCGTGTCGCTTTAATTCTTTTTCCCAATTCGGACATAATCTGCGCGTCCGCCATTCCGTACCAGTCCATAGTAATGCATTGTTCGATACAAAGATAATAGATATATCTAATAAAAATCGCTAATTATGCCATATTATACAGCTATATCTAAAAAAATAATCCATGTTACATATCCTCCAACGACAGGCACACCATTTCAATCTGATATTTCGGAAACAACGTCTCTTTTAGGTGGTCAACCTTTGATGCCAACAACGCTGGTTTGAAATTTTTCTTTTGACGTTTTACTTCGGCTGCTACCGCTTGATGCTTCTCCAGCTTAATGGCAACAATATCTATTTCTCTTTGTTTGCCCTTTGGCTCCCACCATGATCCAATAGCTTGATAGTGAAAGCTCTCAGCAAACTGTTGTTTGAAATAACGCTCCAACATGATACCAGAATAAGTAGGATAATCTGACCTGATGATAGCCTGCAAACCAACAAAATTTTTAATCTCTATCAGAGAGCGGTGTCGGTCGAAATAGTTAAACCAAAACCGCAGGAAATTATCCTGGATTTCGTATCGGACAGCCTGACTGCCTTCTTTAGCTAAAATTGGGCGTTGACGAACAAGGATGTTGTAATCTTCTATCAAGCGCTTGATTTGACCACCAATGCTTTTATCACCTAAGGCTGCTTCTATTTCCGGTTGCGTATTGATACCACCTGAAATGGCACTTAGTATGGAAAAATAGGTGGCATGAGAGCAAGCAAGTCGTCGTTTGTATAGGTAGGATTCGTATCACGCATAAGCTCTTTGAGCGTCTTTAAATCAAATGCCGAAAGTTTAATGATGTTATCTGCCCGGCCAAACAACGGTTCTTTCTTATTTTGGAATATTTTCTGCATTAACGAATAGACAGAGCACGACACAATCAAATTCATCTTTGACTTCTTTCGGTACGTGTCCCAGGTATTTTGCATATCACTGTACACGGACTCGTTGATGCTAAAGAACTCTTGAAATTCGTCGAGAATAAGATTGAATGGTTTGCGCGATGCCAACTCCATTAAAAAGTGAAACAACGAACGAAACGTTCGAATGTCCGTCAGAACGCACGTATCAAGCGAGTGACTAATAATCGGAATAAACTCGGTACATAGTGTTGCTTCCGCTTTGCGTCCAACAAACAAATAAACAGTCGGTAACCCTTCAACCGACTTCATAATAAGGCTAGTCTTTCCGATTCTCCTTCTACCAGCTACGACTGTTAAACGAGAATGATCACTAAAAGAATGGGTTTGAATCCGCTTCAACTCCGCCAACTCATTTTCTCGATTGTAAAACTTCATGGCATTTCTTTGTTACGCCCGTAACAGTTACGGTCGTAACAAAGAAGGAATAAGCTGCAAAAGAAGCAACTTAACTCACAAACAAATTCTTACCGGCAAATTCGGGTTCGGAAGTGGCGTTGACTTCCAGTTTGCGCAGACCAGCTTCGTCGCCCGGGGAAGGGATATGGGTCAGGTGCACTTCGCAGTCCCTGAGCAGGGTCAGTTTTTCCATGGCCATTTTAGCGGCCGGATTAGATAAGGCACTGATGCTTAAGGCAATCAACGTTTCATCCAGATCGAGGCTCACCATCTTGCTGTTCAGGATGTCTTTCTTGAGGAAAGTCACCGAGTCGATGATGCTTTCAGGGATCAATTGGAGGGCGTCGGGCAGGCCGGCCAGGTGTTTGGTGGCATTGAGAATCATACTGGAGGCTGCGTGCATCAAGGCCGAATTCTTGCCCACAATGATGGTTCCATCGTGCAATTGGAGGGAGGCCCCACAATAAATACCGGCGTTGCCTTTGCCTGTTTCCTCAGCTTCTTTGGCAGCTGTCCTGGCTGGGAGCACCACGGCCCTGTCTTCCACTTTGGCTCCGACTTTACTCATGATGCGCGCGGCTCGTTTGAGGGTTTCCTTGTCCACAAAGCCTGAGGCGAAGTCAACGGCTGCCCTGAAATAGCGGCGGATGATTTCCTGGCGGGATGCCTCAGCGATCACAGCGTCGTCCACGATGCCGGCACTGGCTCTGTTTACCCCCATGTCTGTGGGAGAATGGTACATAGACTCTCCGCCGGTGATTTTTTCCAAAACCCGTTTGAGCAAGTTGAAGGCTTCGATGTCCCTGTTGTAGTTCACTACCTTCTGATGGTAGTGTTTCAAGTGGTGTTCATCAATCATCACCTTGTCCTTGAGGTCAACGGTGGCGGCTTCGTAGGCGACGTTGACCATGTGATCCACGGGGATGTCCCAAATGGGAAAGGTCTCAAACTTGGCGTAACCGGCTTTGATGCCGCACTTGTATTCATGATAGAGGTTGTTCAGGCAGGTGGCCAGCTTACCGCTACCCGGACCTGGGCCAGTAACCACCACAATGGGCTTGGTGGTTTTGATGTATTCGTTCACCCCGTAACCCTCGTCGCTGACAATGAGTTCCACATCAGTGGGGTAACCTTTGATGGGGTAATGGGTGTAGACTTTGATGCCACGTTGTTCCAGGCGGCTCTTGAAGGCTTTGGCAGCTGGTTGGTTCTCATACCGGGTGATGACGATGGCTGTGATGTTGATGCCCCATTCTCTGAAATCGTCAATGGTCTTGAGGGCGTCGTTGTCATAGGAAATGCCAAAATCAGCTCTGATTTTCTTGCGCTCGATGGCACCGGCGTGGATGCACAGAATGACATCAATCTTGTCCTTGAGTAATTGCAACAGACGCATCTTGACGTTGGGATCAAAGCCGGGAAGAACCCTGGCCGCGTGGTAGTCGAAAAGGATTTTGCCGCCAAACTCAAGGTAGAGTTTGTCGTTAAAGCGGTTTACACGATCAAGGATGGCTGCGGTCTGTTCCTTGAGGTACGTTGAGTTGTCAAATCCAATGCGGCTGTGGGCTTCCATAGGTGTTGTATCTTCAGTAAGCAAAATGGTGTATCTTCTGTAAACAAAATCAGGTGCAAGGATACTGATTATTTTGGTTCAGGATGCTATCCAGGTGATCAAAAACCCTGAGTATTTCCGATTCAAAATTGGGTGTAAACAGGTTGCAGCCCAAGCTCGCAAGGATGGCATCCCTGGTCCAAAAGCGACCTTCGCTGATTTCTTCAGGATCAGGATGAAGTGGTTGCTCCGTACAAAGGTAATAGGTGTGGACAAGCTCGTATTCCACCGGTGAACGGAAAGCGTATTTGAACAAAAAGCAGGGTTGGATATCGGTCAGTCCCAACTCTTCGTTAGCCTCCCTGAGTAAGGCCGTCTCAATGCTTTCACCTTCGTCCACATGGCCACCCACCGACGTGTCCCATTTACCGGGTTGGATGTCTTTGGTGTCGGCGCGTTTTTGGAGGTAGAGTCGCCCCTGCTGGTCGAAGACGTGCAGGTGTACCACAGGATGAAGTAGGAAACTGCCTGAATGACAGGTCTCTCTCGTGGCTCTGCCGATGATGTGGCCGTTTTCGTCCACCAACGGTAGGTACGCGCTCATAGGGTTGTTGCTTCGGCTGCAAAGGTAGGGCTTTCTTTGTGTTTGTCGCAGTTTTTTTGTGACTTTTCTACCATAAAAACGTCGTGAATTCGCTTATCTTTGTGGAAGGACAGGTCTTCACTTGATACACGTTTGATGGAAACAACAACGAAGGAAGCCACGGCTTCGACAGACCGCAAACCCCTGGGTCTTTGCCTGAGCGGGGGCGGTGCATTGGGTTATGCCCACATCGGTGTTTTGCAGGCCTTACAAGAACTGGGCATTGAGCCCGAGGTCATCGCCGGCTCCAGCATGGGGGCCATCGTGGGCACGCTGTATGCGGCCGGTATGCCTCCCGAAGAGATGGTGCAAATCATCAAGGCAGACAAACTCTACCTGGTTTCCAAATTGATGCGCTTCAAACCTTCGTTCTGGAAATCGGGCTTTTCCACCCACGGCACGGTCAGGGCGTTGATTAAGGAAATGATTCCCCACAACAGCTTTGAAAACTTACCTAAAAAAATGATGATCTGCGTGGTCAACCTCAATACCATGCAATGGGAAATCAAGGAAAAAGGCAAGAGCCTTTGTTCTTGGGTGTCGGCCTCAGCCAGCATTCCCGGCGTTTTCGAGGCGTATGAACGCAACGGGGTCTTCTACCTGGACGGAGGAGTCTTGAACAACCT
>DOBD01000273.1:6526-14499 GCA_003506275.1 Bacteroidales bacterium
GGTACAGCATGTCCTTTCCGAGGAGGGACGCAACCTATGCGACATCCTCATCGAACCGCCTGTGGTCAAAAAATACCATGAGTTCCGTTTTGATGCCTATGAGCGCATCATTAAAATCGGGTACAAGGAAGCTCAGGCCTATTTCAAAGCCCACCCGGAAGCGGTAGAGAGGCTAAAGTGATTAGTCAAAGACCGTTTCCTTGACAATCAGTGCTTAGCGTATCATTTTATCCAACTGACCAACATAATAAAAGGGAATGTTGTACAGCGTAACTGTTTTGCCACCGGTTGTCCGAACCTGATCAATGGAAAAAGGTTGAGACCAAACGCGAATCGCTGTAGAGTGGGTGGAGTGTTCCATGAAACTATGTAGCGACTTTAGTTTCGCATTATGACCGGATTTTACCTCAATAGGCACTAGTTGATGCCCTTGTTGCCATAAGAAGTCCACCTCAGCCTCCGATCCTTTCTTGTTCCGCACCCAGAATACCCGCTGAGCAGAAACACGATTATCCATAGCTAGCAACTCCTGTCCCACCACTTGCTCGGCAATTTTTCCTCTCCATGCATCCAGTATGTCCATTGCACCAAACACTTCTCGTNNCCACAATCAAGCCACAGTAACTTTGGAGCGCGTTTCATATCCTTTATGAAAGGGACAAGCACATCGGAAGTCGGGTAGCAGAGTTCCAATAGAAAGGTTTTTTCAAGGGTTCTAAAAGTCTCTCCCATTTCTCTGGATCGATAAGGGGAACCAGAAAAACCCGATAAGGTGATACGTTCAGCTGTATGCCTCCAACCCTCCTGGAGCACAAAACGGATCATGTTTCTGGCTTGTTCGTTGCGGGCATATTTTTCAACGTCATCTCTGTAGCTGGTTAGAAGGCTTTCATAGACAGCATTCAATGCCACAAAGTCTTTTTTTGCTGCATAATGGGCAATCACTTCCGGCATTCCTCCTATGAGTGTAAAGGTATTGAACAAACGTATTGTTTTGTCGTGAAGTGCCTCTGGCAATTGTTGGTGAATCAACGCTTTCTCTAATGATGATTCTCCAATAGCTCTTAGAAACTCAGTAAAGGTACACGGGCGCAAGGCGAGGTATTCTACCCGTCCGACTGGAAATGAAATATCCTTATTAAGCATTGTTTCCAACAAAGACCCAGCTGCCACTACAAACAGGGTTGGATTATTGGACTCAAAAAAATACCTCAACTTAGCAATTGCGGCTTTTGATTGCTGTATCTCGTCAATAAACAATAGAGTTCTACCTTCCCTTTTCTCCAAATTACAGTATAGATGGATGTCTGCCACCACATCATCGATGGGCTTCTCATTTTCGAACAGAGCAATGGCACTTGGATTCCTTTCAAGATTCAAATACAGGTAATTTTCAAATTCTTTTGAAAAGGAATCGATCAATGTCGTTTTGCCAACCTGCCTTGCCCCTCTAATGATCAGTGGTTTACGCCGCTCATTATCGGCCCAACGCCTTAATGTCACAAGGGCATTCCGTTCAAACATACTGATTGAGTTTATAGATTCAACACGGCAAATGTATGGATTATTTCACAAAGTAGGGGATAATAATAGCCAATTTTGTTCTATAGTCGGGGTATAAATTCAACTTTCTGTTACAAAGTAGGGGTAAACACTCACAAACAGCCTGATTACTTCCGTTTATTAGGGATGACACCCCGTAGCGTTGGCGACCCTTTAGCGAACCAACGTAGCTCCCATCAGTCCGATAATCACCTCATTGGCTGTGGTTGTAAGGGTTAGAGAGCGCAGCGTTTTTTCGGGATCGAGCACCATGTCCAAGAGGGTGGCCATACCACCATCTACGGTGATGGGATCGTTGGACATGCGTAGGCCCAGTTCTTTCATGGGTTGCCTGGTCACATCGCCGGTTTTTAACCGGATGCGCCAGGGTTTGGGCTGACCCATCTTAAACGCAAAGTCATCCACAAAGAGGTCTTGATCCAGGGGCAACAGGTTGTCGGGCAAGACCAGTTCCAGGGTTTCCATACTGCCATCGGCATAGGTCACTTCCAGGCTGCCATTAAGGACGTGTGCCTGCATGTGGTACGTGGAGGCTGCCACCAACAGGTACAGCCTGGAGGCCTTGCCGGTCAGGGGCAGGGTGACGGCATCAGGGTAGTTATCCCACAGCGTGGTCAGGATGACATTGGGTGACAGACTATCGCCTGGCGTCGCAAAGGGTATACCCTGTGGGAAAGTGATACGACCCTCCGTTCCGGCTTTGGTTCTCAACCCACGATCGTCGATGGTTGNNGTGGGAAAGTGATACGACTCTCCGTTCCAGCTTTGGCTCTTAAACCACGGTCGTCGATGTTGGACAGGCTGGCCGGGTGGCACCATTGGCCCATCCCCTGGGTGGGCACTTGCAGGGTGGTGTAAGGCCAACGTGGAGTCAGGTACTTACCGTAAGCGAAGATGTTTCGGATGGCATCGTTGTAGTGGGATGTCAATGAAACGGGTTCATAAGCCAGCTTGTCTGGTTGGGAAAGGTTCCAATTGATGGCGTCGTAGGTATAGGTACTGTCTGCAGTGACCAGGCTGTAGCGGTTGGTGCCCAACCTGACAAGGGAGGATTCAACAGGCAGGGCAGTCTGCTCGCCAAAGGGTAGTGAAAAGTGTTCGGCCATCCGTTTGCCGTTGAACCAAAGGGTGCCGACCAAGGGCTGCTGACCCTGGTTGGTAACGGTTACGGCCAGCATTTTTCCCTCAGCATCGTGCTGCCAGTCCAGCAACGGTGTCACGTTGAGGTGTACCGGGAGCCACCAATGCAATCCACCTTGGCGGTATAAGACAAAAAATGTACGCTGTCCCATGACCCCTTTGGCTATGGCGGTGAGTTGGCCTTCTTTGGTTGAAACCTCAGTAAGTACCTGCTGGGGATCCTTCCACGAATAGTACACACCCGGCGCTTTCNNCCCTGGGGAACGGTCACCGACAACGGTTCCTGCTTCAATGGGAATCCTCCCCATCGTATCACAATGTCGTACTCGGCAGCCATTCCGGCTTCCACCAGGATGCGGGGCTTGCCTACAGCCTCACCGTCTATCTTGTAGGAGACGGGCTGGCCATTGACAGTGATTCTGCTTACGTGTTCGTGGGTGGCCGGCAGTTCCAACACCAGGTTAGCCTGTGTCTTCAGGAACGGTTTGATGTAATAGTGTTCTACGGCACCTTGGCGCTGGAAACGATACGTCATATTGCTTGTTTCCAAGCTGGCATTGTTCCAATCAGCGGGGAAACCAGGCCTGACCACCAAGCGTTTGTGCAACAGATCGGGGTAGAGGCCAAACAGGCCTTGCACCAGCGCTCTGGCTGCCATGGCTACGGGATCGGCAAAGTCACGGTAGGTTTCGCCCCTGGCGGCATCGTAAAAAGAGACTTGGGTGATGTTGCCGGGGCCTGAACCCAGGTACATGGCATCCAGTAAGGCGCCTTTGTACAGTTTATACGCTTCTTCGGGTCGTCCGGCCTGCCAGTATGCCAAGGCGGTGTGAGCGACTTCGGCAAAGGCGACGTTGTTGATCGACCACATGTAGGGTTGCCAGTCGGTCGTGGCCACCACCTGGTTGTCGTACTCGTTCAAACCGTTGGCGTGTACGGGGATATGGGGTATTTCCTCGTCTATGTAGCGGGTGGCCTGATAGGCTTTGAAGGGATCGTGCACGTCTGAATCAATGGCGTGGTAGATGGTCCAGACGGCCGCATGGGTATGGTGCATGCCTAGGCCCATGTTGTCCTTGAATTCAGCCCACCAACCCAGTCCGGGGAGCCAGAGGGTTTTGTTGAGGGCGGCCAGGATACGATCGGCTTCGGTCTGATAAGGGATCGGATCTTCGCCGATCAGCTTGGCAATTTCAGCGGTAAGTTTGTTGGCCCGGTAATTATACGCGGTGGAATGGGTGGATACACCGCCGTTGTATTGCAGGCCGTCTGAAGCCCAGATGCAGCAGTACCCATCGTACAGCGCGTCGTTGTCCGGGTCGAAGGTATTTTTTTCCCAGGCCAGGTGCCGTTGCAAAAGGGGAAACACTTCACGGGCATAGTCCAGGTCACCTGTCCAATTGAGGTGCCAGAGCAGGGCATCCACATACACCAGATTCATGTCGTAATGGTGCATCTGGGAAGTACTGTTGGCAGCCCGGGTGATGTAGCCGTTGCTGTACATGGGGGTGCCCCAGGCCTTTTTGGACCTGGCCAGATTCATGGCCTCGTCTTGCAGGTGGGGCAAGGTCACCGGTACCTGCGTCACCTGGGAGGCTCCGTAGGCCTTGAAGTGGGTTCTGGCTCTATCGTGAAAGCCAAACACATCGGCCACATAGGCACCGCGCCAACCCGTCAACGGAGTGCGCCAGCCNNTAGCCGATGGCTCCGTGCAAATAATTGGGCGCTTCCCAAATAGCGTCTTCGGCACCGGCCAGTATGCCGCCCAAGGTATTAAGAAATGGATCGGGGGTGGCAACCTTGACCCTGGCAGCCACTTTAGCTCTGTACGCCAGGGCGTTTTGGAATGCGGGAGCCAGGTCGGAGGCTTGTATGGATTGGTTGACTCCATCCTGTTTTGGAGTGGTGTGCAAGGAAACATACCGTGCCTGATCGCCCAGTGGTAACGTTGCCATCAGCAGGGGCTTATCATCCCCTTTGGAATTGATCAGTGCGTGTAGGTGATCAATGTGGCTTCCATCCACCAGCGCCAAGGTGGTCGGCGAATCAAACACACCGGTGATGGATTTGGGCGTTTTGCCGTAGGTGAGGGTAAATCGGTTGTCACTCAAGGTGAAGTGGTTGTTCAAGCACTTGTTGGGTTCGATGTAGAAGCTGTTTACCGGATCGGCTCCGATATCGCCACTACGGGAAAAGCGGCTGTCGTTGGCTCCTCCATAAAAGAGCAGGAGCTTGGCATCGGCAGGCAGTTGTTTGGCCTCAACCTTCAGCAACAGCCCGTCCCTATCGGCATGGGCCAGGGCAGAGATGATCAGGTGGCCTTTCCCCAACCGTGCGGGATCGGTCATTTCGTAGGTACGCAAACCGGAAACGAAACGATTGCTCACCGTTGCCAGGTCTTTGATCCAACTGGTTTTGCCCTTGGATTGAACGGCCAGATAGACGCTGCCTCCGAAGTTGGGCATGTACAGGCCGAACTCTGGGTAGTCGCTGGTCTCAAACCGGAAACCGGTGTTGGTGCCATAGATGGCTCTTGAAAAGCGAGCCTTGCCGTTAGTGTTCACAAAAGCCTCACCATCTGGCTGGTAACGCACGGTTCTTTCCTTACCCTGCCACCAGACAGGATTCGTGGTGGTAGCCATGGCGACAGCTGCAAAGGTGAACAGAACGATGGGGAGTAGCCGGCACAAAAAAAGGCGTGATGAACGTATGAACATAAAAAGGTGATTGTGTGTTAAACGATGTGGCGTATACCTTGTCAAAATGATGGCAACAAGGTTCGAAAGATAGCATTTTTTCGGCGCTTTTGTTGCTTTTAACAGCGGCTTTAAGCATCTTTGTGTTCCGTTGTAAAAANNGATTTATTTTCTAACCCGGACAGCCGATTGTCGGTCTGTTCACTCAATCTTTGTTCATGAAAACAACCCTTGCCTTCCAACCCCGCAATTTGGCCTTCTCGATGCCAAAGACCTGGCTCCTTGCCGGTGCCTTTATTGCCGGCAATTTGCTGTTGCCCCAACTTTGTCACCTGGTACCTAACGGAGGCCCCATGTTCCTCCCCATTTACTTCTTCACACTAGTGGCTGCCTACAAATTCGGCATCAGAACAGGTCTGCTCACCGCCTTGTTATCGCCTGTTCTGAACAGCTTGCTGTTTGGCATGCCCGTTGTCGCCATGTTGCCCATCATCCTGGTCAAATCGACGCTGCTGGCCGTCGCTGCTTCCATGATTGCTTCCCGTAGCCGTCAGGT
This sequence comes from Bacteroidales bacterium, assembly GCA_003506275.1. Lineage (GTDB taxonomy): Bacteria > Bacteroidota > Bacteroidia > Bacteroidales > UBA1402 > UBA8389. The sequence goes on from DOBD01000273.1 coordinate 12,482, forward strand.
TTCGTTAGTGTTGTTGGCTTTGGTCGTTTTGTCCTACCAACTGGTTGGTGGATTGGTCGAATGGGGACTGTCCGGCAGTCTTACCGCCGCCCTGCAAGACTTCCGCCTGGGCTTCCCCGGCATGCTGATTCAAGTGTTCGGTGGTTGGCTGTTACTAAAAAGGATGGCATCCTTTTGAAAAGNNTCCTTTTGAAAAGGATGGCATCCCAACAAAAAGGATGGCATCCCATGAACACCAAAAGCATGGAGGAAGTGATGGAGCGGTTTCGCACCATGGACTTTCCTGAAACCTTTGATACTCTGGTGGCCATCGCCAACGGAGGCGTTGTTCCCGCTGCCATTTTAAACCAGCGTCTTGATTGTGGGATTCAGCTACTTCGCATCAATTTGAGGGATCCCTTTCAACAACCTAGACACGCCGCGCCTCTGTTGCTTGAGCCCATACGGTTTGACGTCAAAGGCAAGCGTATCCTCCTGGTGGAAGATAGGGTTAAAACAGGCGCCACCCTCCATTACGCGGTCAAACTGTTGACAGAGGCTGGAGCCGCAGTGGTCAAGACCTTCGCTGTCAATGGCAAGGCCGATTACGCCTTGTACGACGAAGCTTGCTTCAAATTTCCCTGGATTGTTTCGTAATGAACAGATAATAACCTCAAAGAAAAAGAATAACGATGAAACGCCGAGAGTTTTTACGCGCCGCCGCACTGACGGGTTTGGCGTCAACCATCAAATTGAGTGGGGGCATGGACATCCTGGCTCAGAAAGTGCCTCAGAAATCGGGTGAATCATACAACCTTGTAGCCGTCATGGGAGGCGAACCCGTTGCTATGTTCAGACGGGCCATTGCCGAATTGGGTGGTATGAGCGCCTTTGTGAAAAAGGGTCAGAAAGTAGTGGTCAAACCCAACATTGGTTGGGACAAGGTGCCTGCCCTGGCGGCCAACACTAACCCCGAACTGGTAGCCGAAATCGTCAAGCAGTGTCTTAACGCCGGAGCCAAAGAAGTCGTGGTGTTCGACCACACCTGTGACGACTGGCAGAAGTGCTACGCCAACAGTGGCATACAGCAGGCGGCAAAGGCCGCAGGAGCAAAATTAATGCCGGCTCATGAAGAAGCCTATTACAGAGATGTCTCCTTGCCCAGGGGGGTCAAAATGAAAACAGCCAAAGTGCATCAGGCCATCCTTGACAGCGATGTCTGGATCAATGTGCCCATTTTGAAAAACCACGGCGGCCCCAAGATGACCATTTCCATGAAGAACCACATGGGCATCGTTTGGGACAGGGGTTATTTCCACCGCAACGACCTGCAACAATGCATCGCTGATATTTGTACCCTGGACAAGCGGCCTGCCCTCAACGTGGTGGCCGCCTACCGGGTGATGAAAACCAACGGCCCCCGTGGTCGTACGGATGCCGATGTCGTACTGGCCAAAGCCATGTTCCTTTCAAGCGACATCGTGGCTGTTGACACGGCTGCGACCAAGTTTTTTAACCAAATTGAGAGTATGCCCCTGGAAAGCGTGACCCACCTGGCCAAAGGACAGGCGTTAAAACTGGGCACCATGGATATTGACAAATTGAAGGTGAAACGCATCAGTCTTTGAACCGAATGAAACTACGGATCCTGCGTATCGTTCTGGCCTTGGTGTCGTTCACCTTGCTAACGTTTTTCTTTCTGGACTTTGCCGGCCTTTTTCCCCAGCAGTATTTCACGTTGGCGGCCATCCAATTTATCCCCGCTCTGCTGGCTGGTTCGTTTTTGATTGTCGGTATACTGGTTGCTCTGACCCTGATCTTCGGAAGGGTGTATTGTTCCATGATCTGTCCGCTGGGTATTTACATGGATGTGGTGACCTGGATACGCAAACAATTCAAGCCCAGAATGAAACAAACCTACAGCAAGGAAAAACGGTGGCTGAGACTGGGCGTGCTGGCCGGCGTTATCGTAAGCTATGTTGCCGGCTTGACCGTCGTACTTAGTCTGTTGGATCCGTACAGCGCTTTTGGCCGCATGG
>DOBD01000235.1:0-1337 GCA_003506275.1 Bacteroidales bacterium
GATAGATCTGGAAAAATTCTGTCTGCGAGATGATCTTCGCCACATTACGACCATTTTGTGTGAGGCAGATTTGTCCATGGTATATGGTTTGTCCTTACGTGTTGAGGCAATGAATGGCATGAGGTTGTTCAAATATGATTATAAAGAAGGAAAAAACGAGCGCCGTGTGCATGAAGTACTCGATTCCAAGTTTAGAAGCGTTTGGGTGAAGGATGTTAATACGCCTGTTGCCGAGGGTGTTAATTATGAAACGGACTATGTTTTAAATGCTCAGGGTGATGTCTATACTATACAAAGCAATTTTCCAACCAATAAAAAGGACCCAGCTAAAATTGAGAATCGCACACCTTATTTAATCTGTTATGCCAAAGACCAACCAAAGCCAAAAGCAAGGAAACTCAAGTTGGTGGGGGATCGTTTGGTTGTAGGAGAAGCGATTTCTATCAACAAGGAGGGACAGGTTGTTTGTACCGGTTTGTATGCCGAACCCAATACACGGAGTGCAACGGGAGCTTTTACGATCATTTTTTCGCCCGATTTGGCCACGGTTGTTCATCAAAGTGAAGTGGCCTTTGACAAATCCTTTTTTTTGAAGGGTGTANNGACAGATCCTTTTTTCTGAAGGGTGTACCAGAAAAAAAGAAGGCGTCTTTGAATAAGACGTTGGATAAGAAGAAAGATTTTGAGGATAACTATTTTTATGCGTTTGACACGATTCATTATCACAGAGATGGTGGTTTTGATGTGGCTATTGAGAAGCAAAGGATAGTTTATCAGCGTGATACACGTTTGGGTATTACACAGGCACATCACACCTTTTCTGACGTAATCATCTTGAGGTGTGAGGCTGATGGCTCGTTCCGTTGGTACAACAAAATACCCAAAGAGCAATATCTTTGGGGGTATTTTGAAATGTTGGGACGTTACGTGAAGGGTTATGGCAAGGATGATGAAATGGTGTTTCTGTATAACCAGACTGATATGAGTTCGAAAAGTATCAGGGTGAAATTGGGGAAAGAATCCAAAACGTTTATGGTTACATTTGATAAAGACGGAAAAGAAACCGTTCAGGAAATAATCCATGATCCAGACCTTACCAACACCCTGGCACTGCGTTTTTCAAGGATTGAACCAGATGGCGTGATCAAGTTGGTAAAGAGTAATCAATTTAAAGCCACCTTGAAAGATTATTTTAAATGCCCAACGATCGTGTTTGGTGAACTGAAGTTGCCGTAAGTTTTTGCAGTCTTAACGCCTCGATTCCTTTTACATTTCCCTGTATATTGACCGCCGCATTTTCACGTTGACGCACGATGAAGCATGGAATTTGTTTGATG
>DOBD01000235.1:1371-3558 GCA_003506275.1 Bacteroidales bacterium
TGGCATAAACCACGAGCCCGGCTGAACTGTGTATGCCCAGCTTGCGGCTGATATTACGCCGGTGGGTGATAACGGTGTGGATGGAAATAAAGTGCTTGTCGGCAATTTGTTTGTTGCTCAAGCCTTTCGCCACACTGCACACGATTTCTTTTTCGCGATCACTCAACTCGTTGGGTTCCTGAATAGTTTTAACGGCCTCTGCCACCTTGTGCTTTTCCAATAAGTGGATTTTAGGCACCAGGATGTCGTCTTCCAGGTAGGTATGCAGGGTAAGATCGCGGTGACATCGTTTGATGGCTTCCAGCGCATCTGAAAGTAGGAAGTAGCGGCCTTCTGTGGGTAAGTACTTGATCAGTAGGCTGAGCAACTCTTCCAGGGCTTCGTCCACGTTGTTGTGCCTGGCTTGAAAATCCTTTACCGAATAACCAACCGGTTCACTTCCAGCCAATAGCGACTCAACGTACGGAAAAAAGACCTGGTTCTCGTAATTCATGTGCTCCCTGACCTCCGTTTCATATTCCTCAAAGTATTGAAGGATGGTTGATCGGGTGGCATGTGCTTGTAGGGCGTCGGCCAATTGCTCCTTGATGGCTGGTAGGCGGTAGTCCAGAAAGAAAGTATGGGAATTTTTGAGGTAGGTCAGAATGGTGGCTGCGTCCAGGTGGCAGAGGCGCTCTTTATCTGGTTTGTCCGGTTGGGCATGAAACATCAGCAGGGTGAGAAAACTTTCAGTGTCTACGCTGTGTGACCGGCAAATTTCCCCAATGGTCTTGTCGCCAAACCCCATGGGCATGGAGAATTGGTTGAGTACAAACAGCAGGTTGAGGTCACTGCGGACCAGCTCGGCCAGCTTGGTGTCCTGAGTGAGCGTTTTGGTGTCGATGACCAACGTCATAGGGCGTCGTGTTTCAGTTTAGGACGCAACAAAGCTACTAAGAAAATGGGAACGATCGTACAAACCATCACGTAAATAAAGAAATGTTGGTATCCCAACCATTCTTGCAAGGCACCGGCAAACATACCGGGTATCATCATGCCCAGGGCCATGAACGCCGTACAAAAAGCGTAATGGGCTGTTTGATGTTCACCTTTGCTAAAATGCAGCATGAAAATGGTGTAGGCGGTGAATCCGAAGCCGTAACCGAATTGTTCAAACGCCACGCCGGCGTTGATGATCCAGAGGCTTTCGGGAAGGGCATAGGCAAAATAGACAGAGGTAAGGTTGGGCAGTGTGAGGCACAGTACCATGGGCCATATCCACTTTTTCAACCCATGCCTGGACACGGCAATGCCTCCCAGGATGCCGCCAACTATCAAAGCGATGACGCCCACCACGCCATAGACCGTTCCGACAGCCGCCGTGCTGAGCCCTAAGCCACCGACAGCTCTGTCATCGAGCAGAAAAGGAGAGGACAATTTCAACAGTTGGGCTTCTGAAAAACGGTAAAAAAGGAGGAACGCAATGGCCAGAACACTGTGTTCTTTTTTAAAGAAGCTGGTGAAGGTGTAGCCGATGGCTTTGAAAATATCGGCGATGCGTTGGTCTGGTCTGGGTTGGTCGACGGCTGGATGGGGCAGCTGCCNNGGCCTGGGTTGATCGACAGCGGGATGGGGCAGCTGCCGTTTGTGATAAAACCCGAAGGCTACAAACAGGAGGGCCATCAACAGGAAGGTGACCATCCAGGCAAAGGGGATGGTGCCCATGCGTTCAACAATGGGGTAGATAAACTGTATAAGAGCATTATCGGATTGACGCTCAGCCATTTTTTGAAGGTCGATGGTCTCCAGCGAACCAGCCAGGATGATCAGCAGTCCTTGACCACTAATCATGGCCAACCGGTAGAAGGTGTTGCGGATGCCGACGAAAAAGGCCTGGTCCTTGTCGTTTAGCCCTAACATGTAAAAACCATCGGCCGCGATGTCGTGGGTGGCCNNAAAAAGGCCATGCTGTACTGGAACCAGTGGGGCGTTGGCAGCGAAAAGGCGACACCGGCCAGGCAGGCGCCGATCAACAGCTGCATGGAGACAATCCACCACCGTTTGGTTTTAAGCAGGTCGACAAAGGGACTCCATAAAAACTTGATGGTCCAGGGAAGGTACAGCCAGCTGGTATATAAAGCAATATGCGTGTTGGACAGACCGAACCGCTTGAACATAATCACGGAAATGGTCATGACAGCCACGTAC
>DOBD01000171.1 GCA_003506275.1 Bacteroidales bacterium
CCCACAACGTGTCATCCAAACCATGCCAACCAAATGATAGGATCAGCCTCGGGTGGTCGCCCTGCCTTAGAACGGTGCGACTTCTCACAATTACCCCATAGAGACGCCTTCTGCGCCTTACTGAAGCACTACATGGAAGACCCCATGGGGGATTACACACCTCACACTGACGCANNCTCACCCTACAGCAGCCATTTACTTGTTGAATGTTGACGGGGCTTACGTGGGAATGGCCACTACGTTTATGAACTACTCCACCTTCAAACGCCAACCATATCTGTACCTGCACGATGTGGTTATTCACCAGGCAGTAAGGGGTCAGGGATGGGGCAAGTACCTGATGAAACAACTGATCAAGGTGGCCAAAGAGGCCGGCTGTTGCAAGATAAGCCTGGAAGTAAGAACCGACAATCCTGCTGCTCAGGCGACCTATCAAAAGATGGGTTTTGCCGCCTGCACCCCTACCATGATGTACTGGGAAAAAGGGTTGTGATTCCCTTAAGCACCATTGTCAGCGTTGGAGTTTACGTCATCCCCAAGGAGGCACAGATGGCCTTAGCCGTGCGCTCGGCAGCGCCAGGCTCACCGAGCCGTGTCTTGACTTCGTCATAACCAGCCAGCATGGCCGCCCGCTCCGAGGAATCAGTCAGCAGGGGCATCAACGCTGCCGTGAGGTTTTCGACGTTCAGGCGTCCACCCATCAATTCAGGAACAACGGCCTTGCCGGCTATCAGATTGACCAAGGAAAAGAAGGGCACTTTCATCCAATGATCAAACACCCAGTTAGCCAACTCCCCTCCTTTTACAGCGTAGCACACTACCTGGGGCACGCCAAACAAGGCTGTTTCCAGGGTAGCCGTACCTGAAGTAACCATAGCCACATGAGCTACCTGTAACAGGTCATAGGTTGCATTGAAGACCAACGGGGTTGACGGTGGGAGTAGCTTTTGGTAGACAGCAGGATCGACACCGGGAGCCCCTGCTACCACCACCTGATAGGCTGAAAAACGAGCGGCCACCGCTGCCATCAAGGTGATATTGCTGCGGATTTCTGCCAGTCGACTACCAGGCAACAAAGCAAGGATGGGGCGCTCATCCAATCCATGAGCCGTCTTGAAGTGCCTGGAATCTATCGCTGTGGCTTTAAAAGCTGCAACGCTATCCACGGATGGATTACCCACATACTGTGCTTTAAAGGCGTGTTTGTTGAAAAAGTCGGGTTCAAAGGGAAAAACCACGTACAAGGCGTCGATGTGACGCTTGAAGGCGCGTATACGGTACGTTTTCCAAGCCCACAGTTTTGGTGAAATGTAAAAATGCACGGGCATATCGGGTCGGTGACGCTTGACGTACGCTGCCACCCTGAGGTTGAAACTGGCGTAATCGACCAGAATGAGCACGTCGGGTTCCCAGTCCAGTATGGCTTGTTTACAATCCTTGAGGATGCCCAATAGACTGCGGGCGTGTTTAATAACGGCGATGATACCCATAAAGGCCATATCCCGGTAGTGGGTGATGGGCTCCCCACCGTGTATGGCCATACGGTCGCCACCCAAAAACCGGAAACGGGCTTGAGGATCCGTCCGCTTGATGGCCGCCATGAGGTTGCCTGCGTGCAAATCACCGGAAGCTTCTCCGGCCACCAAAAAATACTTCATACCAGTGTGGCTAACGTTAAACAGTGTATTGCGTCAGGGTCATTTCAGGTCCCAACCCTGCATCTGTTGCATCAGGCGGTAGTCTGTCATATCAATACAGGAAGGCACCACTGCCACATAGCCCTCTTTCATGGCGTGCATGTCCGTGTCTTCGGAGTCGGGTTCGTCGTTGTAAAAATTCCCAGTCAACCAGTAGTAGTGGTCACCACGCGGATGTTTACGTTCATCAAACTCTTCCACCCAGCGGCCTCTGGCTTGACGACACAGCCTGAGTCCTTTGAGATCGGACGTATTTGGAATGTTCACATTCAAGCAACTTCCCCTGGGCAATCCCTTGGACAAGACCTGCTCGGCCAAGCATCGAATCAACGGACGTGAAGGTTCAAAATCCGCGTTCCATGTGTGACTGTCCAACGACAAGCCTACGGCCGGTATGTCGTTGATGCAGGCCTCGATGACTGCACCCAAGGTACCCGAGTAATGAATGGCCACCGAAGCATTGGTACCGTGGTTGATACCAGAAAACACGGCATCAGGCTTGCGGTCTTTGAACAAATAATTCAGTGCCAGCTTGACACAATCCACCGGTGTGCCGTTGGTCTTGTAAATGGTCAATCCTGGCTCTTCGGATATCAGGCGCATACGTAAGGGGACAGTCGCCGTGATGGCGGCTGACATGCCTGATCGGGCCGTATCCGGCGCACAGACGATCAGGTCGCCCAACGGTCTGAGCACATCCACTAAAAAAGCCAAACCAGGGGCCGAAAAGCCATCGTCGTTGGAAAGCAGCATAAGGGGTCTTTCTTTCATTGCAGGAGGGGGATTGTAGACTACAAAGGTAACAAAATGTCTACGTTTGTCAATTCCAACAAACGACGTGTGGCAACGCGCACCATACACTCGTGTTGGCCAAAGTTATTAACAAACTATATGAATCAGTGTTGACAACAGGCAGGCATAGGCCTGCACGCAATCCGAAAAAATACCTATCTTTGCGCAGTGTTTTACCGCCCGACCCCTTAGTCAGGCCATACTCAACTTGTTGATTTTATGGGAAAAATCATTGCAATTGCCAATCAAAAGGGCGGTGTGGGCAAGACCACCACCTGTGCCAATCTCGGCATCGGACTGGCACAGGAAGGGAAAAAGGTGCTGCTGGTNNAAGACCACCACCTCCATCAACCTGGCTGCCTCACTGGCCGTCCAGGAAAAACGCGTTCTGATTGTCGATGCAGATCCCCAGGCCAATTCCTCCTCCGGTTTGGGTATTGATGTCAAAACCCTTGAGAATACCATCTATGAGTGCCTGATCAATCAGGAATCACCGGAAAAGGCCATTCTTCCCACTGAACTGGAAAACCTGAGCGTCCTTCCCTCCCACATTGACCTGGTGGGGGCCGAATTGGAAATGATCAACCTCAGTGACAGGGAGCGGATTATGCGACGTCTACTCGAACCATTACGGGATGCGTACGACTACATCCTGATCGACTGCTCACCCTCGCTGGGCCTCATCACGGTCAACGCGTTGACGGCTGCCGACTCCGTCATTATTCCTGTTCAGTGCGAATACTTCGCCCTGGAGGGCATCAGCAAGCTTTTGAACACCATAAAGATCATAAAATCCAAACTCAATCCCACCCTTGAGATTGAGGGCTTCCTGCTGACCATGTTCGATGCCAGGCTACGGCACGCCCGCCAGGTAGCCGAAGAGGTCAGGCGGCATTTCCAGGACCTCGTGTTCAAGACGTATATCCAGCGTAATGTGAAGCTGAGCGAGGCGCCCAGCTTTGGAACCCCCGTTTTGCTGTTCGATGCCGATTCCAAAGGTTCGGTGGACTACATGCAACTAGCCTTGGAAATCATCCGGAAAAACAAGCATTAAACCCTGGCACGTGGTGGTTATCGTGCTCATTTTTGCCTATGGTACGTAAAAACTCATTGGGAAGAGGCCTGGATGCCTTGCTCAGCACTGAAGAGATTCGCACGGAGGGTTCTTCCTCCATCAACGAAGTGGACCTGTCCCTGATTGTCCCCAACCCTGACCAACCCAGACGTGCGTTCGACGAAGAAGCCCTGACAGAGTTAGCGACATCCATCCGCACCATCGGACTGATCCAACCCATCTCGCTGCGCATGATGGCAGACGGCCACTACCAGATCATCGCAGGTGAACGTCGTTTTCGTGCCGCCAAATTAGCCGGTCTCCAAACCTTGCCCGCCTACATCAAAACAGCGGAAGACGATCTGGTGATGGAAATGGCCTTGATTGAAAACATTCAACGGGAAGATTTGAACGCGATTGAAATCGCTCTCGCTTTCCAGAAACTGCTGGAAATCTACCAGCTCACCCAGGAGAAACTCAGCGAACGGCTGGGAAAAAAACGTGCCACCATCGCCAATTACCTTCGACTGTTGAAATTACCCGCCGAAATTCAGCTAGGCCTCAAGGATCACAAAATCGACATGGGTCATGCCAAGACGCTCATCAGCCTGGAGGATCCAGCCAAACAAATTGAACTGTACGAAGCCTTGCTAGCCAATGGTTATTCGGTACGCAAAATGGAAGAACTGGTCAAGGCAGCGATGGAGCCGTTATCCAACGAACCCGTCGCAGCCAAAAAGCCTCAGCCAAAAACCCCGGAAGAATTCATGCTCCTGCAACAATTGTTGTCCGACCAACTCAATACCAAGGTCAAGTTTGTGATTGGCAAGAAAGGCAAAGGCAGCATCACCATTCCCTTCAACTCAGAAGCTCAGCTGGAACTCCTGCTGGCACGCTTCGACAAACTGATGCGTTGATTTTGAGGCTCACGATCCTTCCATACCGGCTGCCTGCCAGATTATTGGTCTGTCTGCTCCTGCTGGCAGGATGGTTGCTGCCCGTCACACAAGCGACGGCTTCAGACTCCTTGCGCCTTTCCACCCAACCGTTGAAGCAAGTCGTACGCACGGATACACTGTATCAGATCCCATTGGACACCCTGGTCTATAAACCAGACCCTACCAAAGCCATCTGGTATTCGGCCTTGTTTCCTGGCCTGGGCCAATTGTACAACCGTCGCTACTGGAAACTACCCATCGTGGCGGCCGGCGTGGTAGGACTCTCCTACGCCATCGGCTGGAACAGCAAGTACTATGTAGCCTATACCAACGCCTACAGGGATATCTCTGACACCAATCCCCAAACCAACAGTTACCTGGATTTGCTGCCTCCCGGCACCACCAGCTTCAACCCGAGTCAATTGACCACCATTTTAAAAAACAGGCAGCAAAAATACCGTCGATCCCGCGATTTAAGCTACATCGGTGCCGTTGGTTTGTATTTAATTTGTATCTTGGACGCGTATGTCGATGCCGAACTGTACGACTTCGATGTCAGTCCCGATTTATCGTTGACACCCCTGCCAACGCCGCAAGGCATCGGAGGGGCAAAAGCCGTTGAACTTAGTCTATCTTTCCGTTTTTAATCCAGTTGACCCATGAACCGTTTGTTTGCCCTCCTGTTATGCCTGTTGTGTAGTGCCCCTTTTTTGGCTAACGACAGCATACCCAGCGCCAGTGAATTGACAGGGCAGGTTTGGACGGACGATGGCATAGACATACCGGAAAGTCTCAATACGGATCTGGATAGCCTGCTCAGGGACTGGCACATCAAGGCCAGCCTCACCAAGCGCAAAGACTGTGATTGCGACACCAACCATATCCCCAGCTACTCCGATGATGTACTGATACAACGCCTGGCAGCCATTCCCACCATCATTCCCATGTCGTTCAATCCGGTCACCAAGCGGTGCATCGATCTATATACCAAGGAACGCAGGTTGCAGGTACAGGTGATGCTGGGTTTGGAACGTTACTACAACACCCTCTTCGAACACGCACTGGAACGCCATCAGATGCCTCTGGAGCTGAAATACCTGCCCGTCGTGGAATCCGCACTCAATCCCAACGCCGTTTCCAGGGCCGGAGCGACAGGCCTGTGGCAGTTCATGTTTGGTACCGGGAAGATGTATGGATTGGAAATCAACACCTTGGTTGATGAACGACGTGACCCCATCAAGGCAACGGATGCTGCCGTCAGCTACCTGAAAGACCTCTATCACATTTTCGGAGACTGGCACCTGGCCATTGCCGCCTACAACTGCGGACCGGGTAATGTCAACAAGGCCATTCGCAGGGCCGGTGGTAAAAAAGATTATTGGGAAGTTTATAACTACTTACCGAGGGAAACCAGGGGGTATGTTCCTTTGTTTATCGCTGCCAACTATGTGATGCGCTATTACAAGGAACACAATCTATGTCCCATCGAAACGAACCTGACCACCATCACTGATACGCTATGGTTGGACAGAAAAGTCCACTTCGATCAAATCACCGCTGTTATCGGGGTGCCCAAGGAAACCATCCACGCCATGAATCCTCAATACAGGCACAGCATCATCCCTGGCTCACCGGATAAACCCCACGTGCTCTGCCTGCCCGCCGAGTATTCATTGGCATACATTGATTATCAAGACAGCATTCCCAAGTATCTGGCCGACACCTTGCTCAACGAAAACAAATTATTGGCCAGCCCCAAGAACAGCCTAGCCTCAGCCAGTGGAAACTACCAGATTTATAAAGTAAAAAAGGGGGACACCCTGTCGACCATTGCCAGCAGGCAGCGGGTCACTGTCTCTAAGCTTAAGCAGTGGAACGGCCTGCATACCAGCCGAATCTATCCGGGACAGCGGTTGAAAATTTACTAGTTCCTGTTATGAGCGAGCCCATTTCATTCAGCCAAGCGGAGAACGAGGCTATCGACACAGCCTTTCAAGCCTTGCTCCGGGAATACCTGGATTCCAACCATCGCAAAAAGGTCGAGATCATCCAGAAGCCCTTCAATTTCGCCAATCAAGCTCACAAAGGGATCAAACGACGTTCGGGAGAACCTTACATCATGCATCCCATCGCCGTGGCCCGCATTTGCTGTACGGAAATCGGCCTGGGCTCCACCTCCATTTGCTCAGCCTTACTCCACGATGTAGTGGAAGACACCGAATACACGGTTGAGGACATCGAAAAAAACTTCGGGCCCAAGGTTGCGTCCATCGTTGAAGGCCTCACAAAGATCTCGGGAGGCATTTTCGGGGTTCAAGCCTCAGCTCAGACGGAGAATTTCCGGCGTTTGCTGCTCACCATGTCGGAAGACATCAGGGTGGTACTCATAAAAATGGCCGACCGTTTACACAACATGCGTACATTGGGTGTGATGCTTCCCAGCAAACAGTATAAAATTGCCGGCGAGACCATGTACCTCTATGCCCCCTTGGCCAACCGCCTGGGATTAAACCGCATCAAAACCGAACTGGAAAACCTGAGTTTTGCCTACGAGCACCCCGACAAGTACAAGGAAATCGCCACCTTGCTCGAAAACAACGCCGATGAAATGCGTCAACGGTTCGACGATTTCGCTGCCCCCATCAAAGCCAAGCTGAATGAGCTGGAGTTGGATTACGTCATCAAGGCCCGTATTAAATCCATTTATTCCATCTGGAATAAAATGCAATCCAAAGGATTAAAGTTCAATGATATTTACGACCTTATGGCCGTCCGTATCATCTTCAACCTGCCAGATTCAGTCTCTGAAACAACCCGGCTGCAAGAAGAAAAGAAAAAATGCTGGGACATCTATACCGCTGTCACTGAGCTATACCGTCACCACCCTGACCGTATTCGCGATTGGGTGAGCACTCCCAAAGCCAATGGTTACCAGGCTCTCCATGTTACGACGATGTTCAAGGGTGAATGGATCGAAGTCCAGATCCGTAGCCAACGCATGGATGAGATTGCAGAGAAAGGATTGGCAGCCCATTGGAAATACAAGTCAGGGGAATTTGAGGAGGAATCGGAACTGAACAAATGGATAGTCACCATCAAGGAAATTCTGGACAACCCTGACCCCAACGCCATTGACTTCCTGGATACCATCAAGATGAATCTGTATTCATCGGAGATTTTTGTCTTTACCCCCAAGGGCGACATCAAGATCATGGCTTCCGGATCCACCGCCCTGGATTTTGCCTTTGAACTCCACTCCGAACTGGGCTTTCACTGCATCGGAGCCAAAGTCAACCATAAACTGGTCCCCATGAGCCATGTATTGACCAGTGGTGACCAAGTGGAAATCCTGACATCTAAGACCCAGGTACCAAAACCGGAATGGTTGGGTTTTGTTACGACAGGCAGGGCCAAGTCGAAACTACAGTCACGCTTTCGTAAAGACAATAAAGACCTCATCAAATTAGGAGAGGATACGCTGCTGGACTACCTGCGCAAACACCGTATCTCCGCAGACAACGAAGTATACGAAACCTTGATTGGGAAATTTGATGCCAAAACCAGGGAAGACCTGCTCGTCAAGATTGGCTTGGGGGAAGTCAGTCTAAACGACGCTGACTCCGTCATCAAATCGGAGAAGGGAGGCAACCGGCTCGTCCGTTATTGGAAGGAAGCTTTTGGCAGCAGTAAGTCGACAGCCAAACAGGAAGGCGGCGCCGCGACCATCACTGGCATAGACCTGAAAAAAACCTACCGGCTCACCGAAGAAACCCTGCAACAACAATGCCGTCTGGCCGACTGTTGCCAACCCATCCCCGGCGACGATGTGCTGGGTTTTCTGGAAGACAACGGCCATATCTCCGTGCATAAGCGGCAATGTCCGACGGCCATGAGTCTGAAAAGCAGCTATGGATCACGCATCGTCTCCCTCGAATGGGGCACCAGAAGGGAGCTCTCCTTTCCGGCCATCATCGAACTGAGGGGTATCGACCAGGTAGGATTGGTGAGTCAGGTGGCCAGAATCGTATCCGATGAGATGGCCGTCAACATGACCAGAGTTGTCTTTGACACCAAGGATGGTATCTTCAAGGGCACCATTGAACTGTACGTTCACGACGTACAGGACCTGCACAACCTCAACAAAAAGTTATGGGGCATTAAGAGCATCCAAAGCATTGTAAGACAGGAAAAACGTCCGGAAAAGGTGTGAAGAAAACGGCATGATTGCGCTTAAAACAGCGCTTGTTCCCTGCTCTTGTCAATCGGGGGCTGGTTGTCCTCAGTCGGTTCCAACTCGGACAACCCCCGCTTTAACGACAACACCATCTCTTTCACCTTGTTCAACCGCTCATAGGTCTCTACCTGTGCCACGACTTTACGCCCTTTGGTTTTGAGTTGTGCTTTGGCTCCGGCCAACGTCATCTTTCGATCTTTCACCAAATAATACACCTGACGGATGGCTTCGATGTCCTCTTTGGTGTACATACGCGTGCCTTTGGCGTTTTTCTTGGGTTTGATGCTGTCGAATTCTTTTTCCCAAAAACGCAGCAACGATTCGTTCACACCAAATTGGTCGGCCACCTCGCCGATGGAGTAATACAGTTTGGAAGGATGTGTTGTCATCGGTATGGCATTTAGGTTATTAATCCATGGTCTGGCCAAAATTGGAGGCTATCTGTATCATCTTGTCGTATTCTTCAGGCGACAAATCCATGTAGTAATAATTGGCCGGATTCTGAGGTTTGCCCCTGTAGTGCACCTCATAGTGCAGGTGAGGTCCTGTAGACTTCCCCGTACTGCCTACACCGCCAATGACCTCGCCTCTGACCACCTTCTGCCCCTTTTTGACACCAATGGTGTGGAGATGGGCGTATAGCGTCTGGTACTGATAACCGTGATCAATCGTGATGCAGTTGCCATAGCCCCGTTTCCAACCAGCCTGAATGACCTTGCCCTCACCCGTTGCGTAAACATCGGTGCCCTGAGGAGCCGTAAAGTCCATGCCATAATGAAACGTCGGCACCCTGTAAATGGGGTCTATACGAGGGCCGTACCCGGAAGCAGTCCGGGTCAAATCCTGGTTGAGCACTGGTTGAATAGCGGGTAGGCAGAGCAACCGTATTTCCTTGTTTTTCACCAGATCCAACAACTCATCGTACGACTTCGACTGCACATAGACCATCTTGGTCAGGATATCCACCTGCTGAGTGGTGGAGGCCAACAACTCTGAGTTGTTCATTTTGGCAAAACTGGCGTACCGGTTGGTGCCCATGAAATCACCTTCTCTAACATTGACCGGTATGGGTTCGGCTTGTAAAATGGCCCGATACAAGTTATTGTCACGCTGTTGCAGATCATCCAGCACATCACGCAAGTCTTCCGACTGTTTCTGCAAGGCCTTGTACTGCACTTTCAATTGCTCGTTTTCTTCACGCAGGCGTTTGGTGAGTGGGGTATCGAAAAAGGTCAGGTACAGGAAGAAAAAGATCAAACCCATGGATACTCCGGTAAACGCATGAAACAAAAACGACTTCAACCAATCGTAGGCCGTTCGCTGTATGCGCTCAAAGCGTAGGAGTTCCTGATTGAAGTGATATTTAGGTTTCTTGCCCACCGGTGGTGTCGACTTTTTTGAGACGTATGCCTGCAAAAGTAATAATAAAGCCGTATTTTTGCACTCCATTCTGTAAAATACACTGTAAATACGTCAATACAAGCGGCATGACCTCTACTGAAATCAGAGCCTCCTTCACGCAATTCTTTGCTTCCAAAGGACACAAAATCGTACCCTCCGCCCCCATGGTCATCAAGGATGACCCCACCCTGATGTTCACCAACGCCGGTATGAACCAATTCAAGGACATCATCCTGGGTAACGCCGTTCCTTCCAGCCGACGGGTGGCCAATTCCCAGAAATGCCTGCGTGTCAGTGGCAAACACAATGACCTGGAGGAAGTGGGTCACGACACCTACCACCACACCATGTTTGAGATGTTGGGCAACTGGTCGTTCGGGGATTATTTCAAGGAAGAAGCCATCACCTGGGCCTGGGAATACCTGGTTGACGTGTTGAAAATTGACCCGAACAGACTCTACGCCACCGTTTTTGAAGGCTATGCCCCCGAAGGCTTGGACCGCGACAACGAAGCCGCCGCCATTTGGGCCCGTTTCCTGCCGGCTGAACGCATCATCAACGGCAACAAGAAGGATAATTTCTGGGAAATGGGCGACACCGGTCCCTGCGGCCCCTGTTCAGAGATTCACATTGACATCAGGCCTGAGGCCGAACGAGCCAAGGTGGACGGATTGACCCTGGTTAACCAAAGCCATCCCTTGGTTATTGAAATCTGGAACAACGTGTTCATGCAG
>DOBD01000274.1:0-7783 GCA_003506275.1 Bacteroidales bacterium
CTATTTCGGCAAATCATTCAACGGTAAGGTCATCATGGACGCTGGCGAACTGGCCATGTATCTCCTGGAGGAAGGCCATGTAGCCTGTGTGGGTGGTGCCGCCTTCGGCGCTCCCAACTGCCTGCGCTTTTCCTACGCCACCTCCGACGAAAACATTACGGAGGCCATGCGCCGTGTCAAGGCTGCACTGGCCAATTTGCAGTAACACCAGGAGCTGATAACGCTAATAGAGGGTCTCTCAAAATAACGTTTGAGAGACCTTTATTGTTTCTTGACGTCTGACAACACTGAGCGACCTTCGGCATAACCCAGCTCGAACAACGCCCGATAGGCATGGATATCGGAACCACTGTAGTGAGAGATGCCGGCCGGTTCGATGACCACATCACACTGAGCCTTGGCATAGGTCGCGTTGTGGCGAAAGATTAACGAATAGGAACGTAAGGCAATGGTGGGTATGTTCACATCATAGGGGCCGTTTTTCATAGGTCCCGTACTGACACCAATCAAGGTTTTGCAGTCGTCCCTGAGAGCAAAGGCTGGCAAGTTTTGCAGCAAACCACCATCCACGTAGTTGACGCCATCGATTACATAGGGGCTGAACAGGATGGGCACCGAACAGGAAGCTACTAACGCATCGACCAAGGGGCCTTGATCAAACACCACACTTTGACCCCTGTCCAAATCAGTGGAGACCACCCTGACAGGTAGGGCCAGGTCTTCAAACCGCTCGGCTGTCAGCAAGGTATCCAGCAGGTTCTTGAAGCCATTCATACTGAACAAGCCTCCTGAGGGCCAATCCAGGCTTAACACATCCAACAGGCCGTAGTGAGCAAACAGCCCGACGATGGAGTCCGGGCTATACCCGTCGGCATACAGCGCGGCTACCACCGCTCCGGCACTGACCCCAGCCAGAATATCGGGCTGCAGGCCCTGCTCGTCAAAGGCTTTGAGCACGCCCGCGTGACATAAAGCCTTGACACCGCCCCCACTCAACGCCATCCCAAGATCATAAGCGGCCACCTGCTTGTTGTTTGAGACCAACACATCGCTGAGGCGGCTGGGGGTCGGCTTTTCCACCACAATGGTCCTGACCCTGGCCGGTCTGTTAAGGATGAGGCTCAACACCATCAGCAAAATCATCAAGGCGTAGGTTTCACGTTTGTTCATAGAGCGTTATTCACGTAAGCACCATACACAAAGATAGGTTATCGCCCGCCTCAAAGAACCAAAAAACAAAAAAATCAGGTTGAAATTTCTCCAAGCGCATGATTTTTAGTATATTCATCAACTTAACCGCACACTATGGGACATTTAGACTATGGCGCAGTTGGCAACGGGAAGTCAGCCGCTCTGATTTCCAGCAAAGGCAGCGTAGACTGGCTCTGCTTTCCCGACTTTGACAGTCCTTCCATTTTTACCAGCCTGTTGGATGCCAAACACGGCGGCAGCCTGCGCATTCTGGTGGAAGAACCTTGTCGGATTACACAACAGTACATGGCTCACACCAATATACTTTCAACACTATTTGAAACGGTGGATGGAGCTTTTGAAGTAGTTGACTTCATGCCCAGGTACAAGATTGAAGAGTTCACCAAACATTTTTTACCCCCCGAACTGTATCGATTGATCCGGCTCAAACATGGACAGCCACGCTTCAGGGTGCACTACGAACCAAAACTGAATTACGGAGCCGAACCAGTGGAACACAGACCCGGAAAAACCTACCTTAAATCTGTATCCAAGGTCAACAAACGAAACACCATCTATTTCTATTCCAATCTGGGCTATGACAACGTGATGGACGAATCACTCATCACCCTCGAAGCAGATGCCTACATATTGGTTTCGTATCATCAGAAGTTGATTCCCATAGACCAACAAAGGGTATTCCTGGAATACCAACGCACCAAGGTCTATTGGCTGAACTGGACCAACCGATCAAAAAAATTCAAGGCATTCAACACCGAGATTGAACGCAGCATGCTGGTGCTCAAACTCATGTCCTTTCATCAAACCGGCGCCGTACTGGCCGCTCTCACCACCAGCCTACCAGAGACCTTGGGCGAAGTCCGGAACTGGGATTATCGTTTCTGCTGGCTGAGAGATGCCTCCATGTCCATACAGACCCTGCTGTCGCTGGGGCACAAGGGGGCCGCCAGCCGCTTCATGGATTTCATCCACACCATCCTCAAAAGCAAGGACGAACGGTTTCAAATCATGTATGGTATCAGGGGGGAACGAACATTGACTGAATCGACCCTGCCCCACTTGAGTGGTTTCAAGGGCTCCAAGCCTGTGCGCATAGGCAACGACGCTTACCGTCAAAAACAAAACGACGCCCTCGGCTACCTCATGGATGTCATCTATCAATACTACCAGTATTTCCCGGGCACATTGAACGAAATTGAGGAAATGTGGGAAGTGGTGAAAAACATGGTCAAGACGGTGATGGAGGAATGGCAGGAGCCGGACAACGGCATTTGGGAAATCCGCAACGAAACAGCCCACTTTGTCCTATCCAAAGTCATGAGTTGGGTGGCCCTGGACAGGGCTTGTGGCATCGCACAACTGTTGCACGAAGATCAATACGCCGAACGCTGGCGACTGGCGGCCGATGAGATCAAAGCCCACATCCACACCAACGGATGGAAAGATACCATCCATAGCTTCTCCCAAACCTACGAGAACAACGAATTGGATGCGTCTCTTTTATTGATGGAAAGTTACGGCTTCATTGACGGGATGGACGAACGCTACATCGCCACGGTCCAGGCTATCGAAAAGCACTTGAAGCACAATGGTCTGCTCTTCAGATACCGCAACCGGGACGATTTCGGAGAGCCCACCTCGGCCTTCACCATTTGCAGCTTCTGGTTGGTCAGGGCCTTGTTTGTCACTGGTCGACAAGAAGAAGCGTTGGCGTTGTTCAACGAGCTACTGAAGTATGCCAACCACCTCGGACTATACAGCGAGGACCTTGATTTTGAGACCAAGGCGCAACTTGGCAACTTTCCTCAAGCCTACTCCCACCTGGCTTTGATCAACACAGCCAGGTTGTTTACCGAGGACAAATCATTGTCCCGCTTTATCCGACCATGATGGAGCCCATACGCTAATCGGACAGGCAACTTGGCTGAAGGATGTACGATCACGTATCCAGCAAGCTTCGTAGAAAGGGTAAGGTATCCGTCTGATTATACAGGTAATACCGCGCTTGTTCAGACACCGAGCCGATTTTGATGGTGAAGGCTGAACGAGGGAGCGCCCTGAAGGTGTCTTCATCGGTGGTATCGTCACCCATCGCCAGAATGAAGTCATAGCGCCCCGTCTTAAGCAGGCGTTTGGCCTCCGACCCTTTGGTGTAGGCCGATGATTTGACTTCGACAATCTTGTTACCCCGCATGATCTGCATGTTGTGGCGGGTGCAAGGACCTATCAACGCGTTAATGAGTTGCTGCTCCCTCAGCGATGCCAACCAGGCATCGACTTTGCGGAAATGCCATACCAAGGCTGTTTCTTTCATTTCCATCTTGGATCCTGGCGTCTTGTCGACAAATGTTTGAAGAATGCCCAGGATTTCGGCATCCCATGCTTCCTGAGTCAACACGTTGCGGTGCCAGACTTTTCCTTCCTTGAAAAAGACCCCGTGTTCAGCAGCCATATCAAGGGGTAAATGCCCCAACCATTCTTCCAGGGTGGTATGGTCGCGTCCACTGCTGATAACCACCTTGTTGCGGGGGTCAGCGGAAAGGCGTTGCAGGACATCAAGAATGTCCCTGCTGGGGAAGGCATCCTCCGGTCTGGCGCGAAAAGGAGAAAGCGTACCATCGTAGTCGAGGATGAGCAAACGACGCTCCGCTCTGCCGTAGGCCTCTTTGACGCGTTGCACCACGTTTCCGGCCAGCTTTTTACGGCGATTGCGTTGGTTAAGTTGACGGATGGTTTGCAGTTCACTCAGGAAGCCTTCGGCCCAGCGTTTGACCGTATACCGGGAAACAAGTCGCTGCATGCGCTCCAAGGCTTTACGTTGCTCGTTTTCTGGCATTTCCAAGGCTTTGACCAACGACTCATTGATTTGCTCCACGTCGTTGGGATTGATGATGACGGCATCGGACAATTCAGCCGCTGCTCCGGCCATTTCACTTAAAATGAGCACGCCGGGCCGGTCGCGCTTGGCGGCAACATATTCCTTGGCCACCAGGTTCATACCGTCCCTGAGGGGTGATACCAGGGCCACGTCGGCGATGTGGTACAGGGCAACCAGCTCTTCAAAGGACAGGCTGTGGTAAAAATAATAGACGGGGGTCCAATCAAGAGTGGAAAACCGCCCGTTGATGGCTCCTATGGTTTCATCAATCACTTTCTTGAGTTTGGCGTACCGCAACACGTGATCCCTGGAAGGAACCACGATCATCACCAGGGACACCTGTCCTTTGTAGTCGGGGTTGCGCTCGAGAAACAGGTTAAATCCTTTGAGCCTGTTTAGGATACCTTTGCTGTAATCCAGCCTGTCCACAGACAGAACAATCTTATGAGATTTGAAATTGGTGCGCAGTGTACTGGCTCTTTCCTGAACGTCGGGGTTTAAAATGGCGTTGTTGTATAATTCATAGTTGATGCCCATGGGAAAATTATCCACGTGCACCATCCGATTGCCGTACAAGACCTCGTCTAACTTGAACTGCAGGCCTTTGACACGTTCCACCGCACTGATAAAGTGCCTCATGTAATCGTGGGTGTGAAAGCCAATCAAGTCGGCCCCCAACAGGCCGTCCAGCATCTCTTCTCGTTCGGGCAACACCCTGAACAACTCGTAGGACGGAAAGGGAATGTGGTGAAAATACCCGATGCTGACCCCGGCTTTCAAACTTCGAATGAGTCCTGGTAGGAGCATGAGCTGGTAATCGTGCACCCAGGCAACGTCCCCTTCTTGCAGATAGCCGCCAACAACATCAGCAAACAGCTGGTTAACGGCCTTGTATCCCTCCCAGTAGGTCGCTTCGTAATCGATATAGGTGTAGAAATAATGAAAGAGGGGCCAGATGACGCTGTTGCTGTAACCCTCGTAGTAGCGGTTTATTTGCTCCTGGGTCAGGAATACCGGGTGGTAGTCGAAGGCTGCCAACTCAGCGGTGATGTGGGCTTTTTCGTCAGGATCGTCGGTGTGGACGCCAGGCCAACCCACCCAATGAAGATCGGCTTGCGTTTCGAGGGAGGACAATCCAGTGGCTAAGCCTCCTTCACTCCGTTGAAAATCGAGGGTTCCATCGGGCTGCCTGCTTACTTTGACGGGCAACCGATTGGCGATGATGTAAAGTTTCACTGTGTCAAGTTTTGGTTTAACGATGGTCTTCACAGACCTTGCAGGATCCGTCAAACACCTGGATAAGGGAGACGGCCTAGGCACAACAATCACGTGCACATAAGGGCGTGGAACAAGCCCATTGCTACAAATATACAAAAAAAAAGCTACTTTTGCATCATCCCGGTCCCGAAAACGTAAGGGGATATCCGGGCAAATCGCCCCATGTACAACAATCAACTGGTTGAATGTGTGCCCAATTTCAGCGAAGGCCGCCGCCTTGAAGTGGTGGAGGCCATCGCTGACTGCTTCAGAGGCAGACAACACGTCAAACTGCTGGACTACAGCTGTGACACTGACCACAACCGCATGGTTATCACGGCTGCTGGTCATCCCGAAGCCATGAAAGCGGCGGTTTTGGACGCCATCGGGGTGGCGGTGGAGCGTATCAACTTGCATCAACATCAAGGGGTGCACCCTCGTCTGGGGGCTACCGATGTGATACCCTTCATTCCTCTCAGACACATGAACATGGAGGACGCTGTCGCTTTGGCCCGTGAAGTGGGTGCCGCAGCCGCTGAACGTTTCGGACTACCCGTATACCTATACGAAGCGGCCGCCACCGCCCCTCATCGAAGCAACCTGGCCGAGGTGCGGAGGGGCGGGTTCGAAGGTCTGACGCTCAAAATGCAGGACCAAGCCTGGTTCCCGGATTTCGGACCACAACGGCCTCATCCTACGGCCGGAGCTTCCATCATTGGCGCCAGATCATTCTTGATTGCCTACAACATTCTTTTGGATAGCAACGACCTGGACGCGGCCAAAGCCATTGCCAAGGCCATCCGGTTTTCCAGTGGTGGCCTACCTGCGTGCAAAGCCTTGGGTTTGCGACTGGACACGCAGGACAGCGTGCAGGTCTCCATCAACTTGACCGACATCACCCAAACCACACTACCCCAGGTTTTCGACGCTGTCAGCAGGGAGGCGGCAGCCAGGGGCATCTCCGTGGCAGGCAGTGAACTGATTGGCTTAATGCCTCTGCAAGCACTCGTAGANNTGATTGGTTTAATGCCTCTGCAAGCACTCGTTGACACCACGGCCCACTATCTGAGGCTCGACGATTTTTCTGTGGACAAGGTATTGGAGCAAGCCCTTTGGGAGTAACCTGAAAACGGTCAACCATGTCAACGACTGCTCTCACCTCCCTCATCATCTTTGTAATCACCTACCTGGGGATTATTTTCACCCGCCTGCCAGGTGTCAATGTAGACAGGCCCTCAGCGGCCTATTTCGGGGCCATTGCCATGGTGTTGTTCGGAGTTATCACACCGGAAGAAGCGGTGGCAGCCATCGATACCAACACCCTCTTCTTGCTGCTGGGAATGATGATTGTCATCGCCACCCTGCAACTGGATGGTTTTTTTGACTTAATCGCCCGATTGACCGTGCGTTACGCCGGCACCCGTATCCGTCTTCTCTCCTTGATTGTGCTGGCCACCGGCCTTTCCAGCGCCTTCCTGGTGAACGACGCTGTGGTGTTGATGTTTACCCCTGTCATTATTCATATCTGCCGCTCATCAAGGTGCAACCCTCTTCCTTATTTGATCGGGGAAATACTAGCCTCCAACGTTGGTAGTGCCATGACCATTACCGGCAATCCTCAGAACATGTTGGTGGGTATGGCGTCCGATATTTCATACGGCCGCTTCATGCTGCACCTGCTTCCCATTTCGGTGGTAGGCCTGGGCCTGGTTATCCTGGTGCTTCGCCTGTTGTACAAGCGGGAGTTTACCGACAAGACACCCCTTTTATTCCCTGAAGGTGAGCCACTAAGGATGGGGCAAATCGCCCGATCAGGCGCCATTTTCACCCTCATCGTCGTCGGCTTCTTCTTCGGCAAGTTCCTCCACCTGTCCATACCGCTCATAGCCCTGGTCGGTTCAGCCCTCATCTTGTTGCTGGGAAAGGCCAAACCCTCAGCCATTATTCACAAGGTGGATTGGGTGTTGCTGCTCTTTTTTGCTTCCCTATTCATCGTGGTGGCTGCGGTGGAAAAAACGGGGCTTTTCAGCGGACTGTTGCAAGGCAACCTCTTCACCACCGACCTGAAGGGGCTTGGTTTAGTCCACGGTACCTCTCTGCTGCTCTCGCAGGTGGTCAGTAACGTGCCTTTCGCAGTGCTGATGCTGCCCTTCCTCAAGGCGGCCGGCAGCGATATGCTCTGGCTGGCGCTGGCTTCAGCCTCCACACTGGCTGGCAATGCCACCATCATCGGCGCCATGGCTAACCTCATCGTGATCGAATCGGCCCAAAAAGAGGGTGTGACCATCGGCTTCATGACCTTCCTCAAAGCTGGCCTGGTGGTCACCTTGCTCACCCTCCCCCTGTCAATGGGCTGGCTCTATCTGCAACACCTTTGGGGCTGGATTGCTTGATTCAACTTGCACACCGGCCTGGGTTTCTTGGGATGGCACCCCG
>DOBD01000274.1:7826-7972 GCA_003506275.1 Bacteroidales bacterium
ACCACTTGAACTGACGGTATGCCAGCCTCAAATCACCACGTGTCTCTATGTCACAAGCAACGAAGCAAGCACCTCACTGGATGGGTACTTGCTCGCTTTGGTGTCAACAGGCAGGGCTTGGTGTCCCATGGCTCTCTCTTGCAAGG
>DOBD01000016.1:0-5680 GCA_003506275.1 Bacteroidales bacterium
GATCGCATTGTCGTACCCCCTACGCCCATCAGTTCCGGCAAAGGCGAACGCATCCACCGTTGTACCCATTGTCAACACGAACTGCGCACATCCTACATCATTCCCATGATAATCGTAGCTTCAGGCAACCGTCGTGGCGGTGGTGGCTTTGGTGGCGGATTCGGCGGCGGTGGCGGATTTGGCGGCGGTTTCGGCGGCGGCATGTCAGGTGGGGGAGGTGCCACCGGGGGCTGGCGGTAATACGTTTGCCGTCATACCTATCGGCTCCCAAGCACTGCCCATAATCTACCGTAGCTCCGCGACCCTTGAATGCTTCGCTCTTGATCAAATCAACCTGTCAAACCGTCAGTTGCCATTTAAAAACACTACTTTTGACAGGACAAAACAATCAAAGCCCTGTCTGCAAGGACAATCAACGTCAACAAATAGCTATTAGACACTTTGGACTGCTTTTTGTTGACTAGTAAATATGGTACAAACAGCGAATAACATCGCTCACAGAAAACAACTATCATTAATCACAGAAAACGAGTAACATCGTTCACAGAAAATAAATTACAACACATACAAACAAACAATCACCAATTCCTATCAACATGAAAAAAGGAACCATCATTTTAGTCGTTATTCTCGGTCTGGTCGTCATTGCCTTCATGTGGGGCATGGGCCAATACAACAACCTTGTTAAATCCGACGAAGCCGTTGGCAAGCAATGGGCCAATGTAGAAAGCCAGTACCAGCGTCGTTCCGACCTGATTCCCAACCTGGTGAATACCGTCAAGGGCTATGCTGCCCACGAAGAAGGTACGTTGACCGCCGTGGTGGAAGCCCGTGCCAAAGCCACCCAGACAACCATCGATCCTTCCAACCTCACGCCCGAGGCATTGGCCGAATACCAGGCAGCTCAGTCGCAGGTGAGTTCAGCTTTGAGTCGTTTATTGGTAACCGTTGAACAATACCCTGACCTCAAGGCCAACCAAAACTTCCTGGAACTGCAAGCTCAGCTGGAAGGTACAGAAAACCGCATTAGTGTTGAACGTCAGCGTTTTAACGAAAGCGCTCAAGGCTTCAATACGCAAATTCGTCAATTCCCCCGCAACATCATCGCCGGCATGTTTGGCTTTGAAAAGAAAGCCTATTTTGAGGCTCAGGAAGGCGCCGATCAAGCTCCAGTGGTTCAATTCTGACGAATCATCCAGCCTTGTGGTTCAATTCTGACGAATAATCCAGCTCTGTGATTCAATGCTGACGAATCATCCACTGTCCGATTCATCGTCATTGTTAATTCATTTCATTTCAAGCCCATTCAAATAAAAAGCATGTTTTCAGGTATCGTTGAAGAAGCCGGTGTGGTGACCAACCTTAGAAGAGAAGGGGGCAATCTGCACCTGACACTGCGTTGCAGTTTTACCAATGAACTCCGTATCGATCAAAGTCTTGCCCACAACGGTGTGTGCCTGACGGTGGTCGACCTGCA
Source organism: Bacteroidales bacterium (assembly GCA_003506275.1). Taxonomy (GTDB): domain Bacteria; phylum Bacteroidota; class Bacteroidia; order Bacteroidales; family UBA1402; genus UBA8389. The sequence continues at coordinate 1,478 of DOBD01000016.1, forward strand.
AGGAGATACTTATACCGTGACGGCCATTCAGGAGACACTCGACAAGTCCAATCTTGGCAAGTTGCAGGTGGGTGACAAGGTCAATTTGGAACGCAGCATGATGATGAATGGCAGGTTAGATGGGCATATCGTTCAAGGTCATGTCGACCAGGTGGGTACCTGTACGTCGGTCATCGAAACCGATGGCAGCTGGCGGTACCGATTCGAATACACGTTTGATGAAGTCATGTCCAAACAAGGCTACCTCACCGTTGAGAAGGGTTCCGTAACTGTCAACGGCGTAAGCCTTACCGTCTGCAACGCCGGCACCAACAGCTTCGAAGTATCTATCATCCCCTATACTTACGAACACACAAACTTCCACCAAATAAAGGTAGGCACCCTCGTTAACCTCGAATTCGACATCATTGGCAAGTACATCAGCCGGTTGATCACAAGGTAAAGGAAAAAGGATGCCATCCTTTTTCAAGGGATGCCATCCTTTTTCAGGGGATGCCATCCTTGCCTTAGGGANNTCAAGGGATGCCATCCTTTTCTAAAGGATGCCATCCTTTTTCACCTAAAGAATATAAAATGGCTAGGATTCTGGCAGTTGATTATGGCAAAAAGCGTACGGGGTTGGCGGTGACCGATCCACTTCAGCTAATTCCAGGCGGGCTGACGACAGTTGCCAGTCATGATGCGTTGGCATTTATCTTGGATTATTGTACCAAGGAGCCCGTGGAAAGGATACTGGTTGGTTATCCAACCCAGCTCAACAGTCAGCCTTCGGAATCCATGCAGTACGTAGAGCCATTTTTCAAGGCCTTGAAGAAACGGGTAAACATCCCTGTCGAGNNACGCTTCACTTCTGTTCTGGCCCACAAAGCCATGCTCGAAGGTGGCCTTAAAAAGAAAGCCAGACAAAACAAAGCCTTGGTCGATGAGCTCAGCGCTGTCATCCTCCTGAAAACCTACCTCGAGTCCCGGTAAAGAGCAAAAAAGGATGGCATCCCTCGAGGTAAGGATGGCATCCCTAAGCAAAGGATGGCATCCCTTGAGGTAAGGATGGCATCCCATAGAAAAGGATGGCATCCCATAATGAAATCCCTTAATGAAAAGAAGCTGATACCGAGTCATTACCATCTTTTAAGGAAAAAAACATCGCCAACAACGTTGAAAGTGCTACCTTTACACGTCAAAATAGCGTATAATTTGCTGTTGGCAACCACTATATAAGCCAAACGAGCCCCAAAAGACCGATTTTCATCATGCAACTGCCCATTTACCTTTACGGACAACAAGTCCTTAGAAAAGCCACCGAAGTTGTTACACCCGATTACCCGGGACTGTCAGCGTTGGTGTCAAACATGTTTGAAACCATGACCAACGCCGATGGAGTAGGGCTGGCTGCCCCCCAGGTTGGATTGTCCCTGCGCCTCTTTGTGATTGACCTTACCCCGATGGCCGATGAAAACGAAAAGTACACCGGTTACAAAAAAGTTTTTATTAACCCCGAGATTCTGTCGTTTTCAGAAGAAACCTGCAGCATGGAAGAAGGCTGCCTGAGCGTACCCGACATCCATGAAAGCGTCACCCGCAGCAACAGCATCAAGGTCAGGTACCAGGATGAAAACTTCAGGATGTTTGAAGAGCAGTTCGACGACTACGAAGCCAGAGTCATTCAACACGAGTACGACCACCTCGAAGGCAAGATCTTTACCGACCGCATTTCACCCATTCGACGACAGCTCATCAAGGCAAAGTTGACCAATATCGTGAAAGGTAAGACTCAGCCCCGTTATAAGTATCGGTAAACAAAAGTTCCGATATTCCAAAAACACCGAAGATATATGGGTTGGTAATCAATATGTTCCGCTGATTCATCATTCCAAGTCACCAGGAAGCCATCCGCAAAAAATGCCGCAAACCAACAGCCAACGTCAATTCCCAGCCAACAAACAGCCGAAGCGTCTGTTGCTGGTGTTGTTTCTGGCGACTACTCTTCTTGGACCGGTGCAACAGGTTAATGCCCAGCTTAATACGGACCGTGTGATGGCCATCGGTCGCAGTGCACTCTACTTTGAGGACTACGTGCTTTCCATCCAATACTTCAACCAAGTCATTGACGCCAAGCCCTTTTTGGCCGAACCCTATTTTTTCAGAGCCGTAGCCAAACTGTACCTGGAAGATTTCAAAGGAGCCGACGAAGATTGCACGTTAGCCCTGGAACGCAATAACTTCATGGTGCGCGCCTTCCTCTGTCGCAGCTATGCCCGAATGAGTCTGGAAGATTTCGACGGAGCCATTGAAGATTGCATAAAAGGGCTTGAATTTGAGCAGGATAACAAATCGCTCATGCAAAACATGGCCGTCAGTCAACTCGAGGCCAAGCGGTTTGACGATGCCAGAAAGAGCCTCGCCGACCTGGAAAAACGCTATCCGAACTACGTGTACACCCATATGATGTATGGCCAACTCCATGTAGAAGAGGGAGATACCCTCGCAGCAGTAGAAGATTACAGCCGCGCCATTGCCATTGATCCCCATTTCGCACCAGCCAGAGCCGGCCGCGCCTACGCTTACCTGTTGAAAGACGACTACGCCAACGCCTTACCCGACCTTGACGAAGCTATCCGCCTAAACCCCGATGCCCCCGGTTACTACATCAACCGAGGCCTGGCTCGTTACCACCTCAACAACCTTCGCGGTACGCTCGACGACTTCGACAGCGTCATTCGTCTTGACCCCAACAACGCTCTGGCCTGGTACAACCGTGGGCTCATCCGTTCCCAGGTGGGCGATCTCAACCGCGCCATTGAAGACTTCGACAAGGTCATCCAACTTGACCCCCATCATCACGTTGCCATCTACAACAGAGCCTTGGTCCGCACTCAGGTCGGTGAATACAAAGCCGCCATCAACGACCTCGACCTCATCATTAACGAATACCCGGAATTCACGCCAGCCTTGTACCAACGCTCCGAGGTTAAACGAAAAGCGGGCGATGCAAAAGGCGCTGATAAAGACTATTTTGCGGCATGGAATCTCGATGAGAAGTTGAAGTCAGAACGGGAAGATCGGCGACGCAATCCTGACAAATACGCAGCCGCTGACAGCCTCAGAAATGCCAACCGTGAAGCTAAGCGAGAGGCCGCTCGCGACATAGCCAGCTTTAACCAGACCATTTTGGCCGAGGACGACAACACCACCATGAGTCAGTATCAGAATCCCATGCGCGGCCGTGTCCAGGATCGACAAGTTGAACTCGACATCGAAGACCTGTACACGTTGACCTTCTACGAACAAACCAGGCCAGGACCGACACGTCGACTGATGGATTACAGCCGTTACCTGACGCCCTTCCAACAAGCCGGCATCAAGGACTTCCAACGTCTGCTGATTACCAACCTGGAACAATCCCTTGATAACAAACAAGCCGCCGAACATTTCAAGTCAATCGAGCAACTCTCGAGCAAAATAGGGCAGGACCCCTCTAATCCCCGTTATTTCCTGGCAAGAGCCATAGAATTCGCACTAGTCCAAGACATCAACAGTGCCCTTGATGACCTTGATCGCAGCCTCACGCTTGATCCCAGTCAAACGCTGGCCTATTTCGCCCGGGCCAACCTCCGTTACCGTCGAATGAATGTCGAACTGGCTGAAAGAGAGGAGGATATGGTTAACGAACGAAGCGCCGCCGATAACCGGATGACCACTATTAGCAGCCTTTCGTCATCCAATAGAAACAACGCTTTGAACGACAACGATATACGATCAACAAACAGCAGGACTGCCAATAGGGGAGTGCTATCTGGAAGCACCAGCACCGTCATGCCGCGTTCCACGATGTCAGGGAACGACCGGAACCTGAACCTCATCGGCGAAAGCACCTTTGGCATGGACTACGAACTAGTCATGCGCGATTACGAACGTGTCCTCGAACTTGATCCCACCTTTATTTATGCCTGGTACAATCGTGGCAACATCCGATGCCTGCAACGGGACTTCCGTAACGCCCTGGTCGATTACACCAAAGCCCTGGAAATCAATCCCGATTTTGCAGACGCCTGGTTCAACCGCGGCCTGACCCACATCCGCCTTGGCAACCGTGCCCAAGGTATCGCCGACCTCCGCATGGCCGGCCAGCTAGGCCTCTATAAATCCTACAACCTCATCAAACGCTTCGAATAACCCTTTTGAGCTCAAAGGGATGCCATCCTT
>DOBD01000016.1:5759-5927 GCA_003506275.1 Bacteroidales bacterium
CATCCTTCTCAAAAGGATGCCATCCTTTTTTGGAGCTTTGAAACCAGCCAGCTTTCGGTTATCTTTGTTCATCAAAAATGTATGTTCAAAATAAATCCACCAAATCGATCAATATAAAACAATAGCGCGTCATTAAGACCGTTTTACGATTACGTGCCAATGCCATCA
>DOBD01000016.1:6000-6205 GCA_003506275.1 Bacteroidales bacterium
TGATTGAAACGTTGAAAGCTCGTTTCGTTCAGCACAGGCACCGCCATCCGGATATAGACTGGGCTACTGTTCTGAAAAGACTGACTGAAAACCCATCCAAACTGCAGGTACTCGCAGCCATGGAACAGACAGGCGGTGAACCAGATGTAGTGGGATATGAACCTACCTTAGGAACCCTTCTGTTTGTGGATTGTTCCAAGGAAAC
>DOBD01000051.1 GCA_003506275.1 Bacteroidales bacterium
AGAGCCAGGGAGGCTAATGTCTACCGCTTGGCTGAAGTCTCCAACAGCATCATCGACCAGTGCGTCGCTCAGGGTGTACCTTTCGCCCGCGAATACGGCGGCTTGCTGGACAACCGCTCCTTTGGTGGGGCTCAGGTTTCCCGTACGTTCTACGCCAAGGGCCAAACAGGACAACAGTTGCTTCTGGGTGCCTACTCCGCCTTGAGCCGTCAGGTGAACAAAGGGTCTGTCAAACTGTATACCCGCTATGAAATGCTCGACCTGGTCATCATCGATGGCAAGGCGCGCGGCATCATCGCTCGTAACCTGGTTACCGGTAAAGTTGAACGCTTCGCCGCTCATGCCGTTGTTATCGGTACCGGAGGCTACGGCAATACCTTCTTCCTGTCGACCAACGCCATGGGTTCCAACGGATCCGCCGCCATCCAGGTTTACAAGAAAGGTGCCTACTTCGCCAACCCGGCTTATGCTCAGATTCATCCCACCTGTATCCCCGTACACGGCGAAAACCAGTCGAAACTGACATTGATGTCNNNNGTCGGAGTCGCTGCGTAACGACGGTCGTATCTGGGTACCCAAGAAAAAAGAAGACGCTGAAGCCATCAGAGCTGGTAAGCTCAAACCGACTCAGCTTTCTGAGGACGACAGGGACTACTACCTGGAACGCCGTTACCCCGCTTTCGGCAACCTGGTGCCCAGGGACGTGGCCTCCAGAGCTGCCAAGGAACGTTGCGATGCCGGTTTCGGTGTAGGCGCAACGGGTCTGGCCGTCTACCTGGACTTTTCCGATGCCATCAACCGATTGGGTCGCAACGTGGTGGAGGCCCGCTACGGTAACCTCTTCCAGATGNNCGGTAACTTGGTTCCGCGTGACGTGGCCTCTCGTGCGGCTAAAGAACGTTGCGACGCAGGTTACGGAGTAGGAACAACCGGTTTGGCTGTTTACCTTGACTTTTCCGACGCGATCAATCGCCTTGGCAAGCAGGTGGTGGAACAACGCTACGGTAACCTCTTCCAGATGTACGAAAAGATTGTTGATGACAATCCCTATGAAACACCGATGATGATTTACCCGGCCATCCACTACACGATGGGTGGTATTTGGGTGGACTATGAACTCCAAACCTCCATCCCCGGTCTCTTCTGTATCGGTGAAGCCAACTTCTCTGATCACGGAGCCAACCGATTGGGCGCTTCTGCCCTCATGCAGGGGTTGGCCGATGGTTACTTTGTGTTGCCGTACACCATCCAGAATTACCTGGCTGATGAAATCCGTACTCCGCGTTTTTCGACCGACAGGCCTGAATTCCTCGAAGCTGAAAAGGCCGTCAAGGACCGCATCACCAAATTGATGAGCATTCAAGGCAAGCGTTCCGTTGATTCCCTGCACAAGGCTCTCGGCCATATCATGTGGGATTTCGTGGGCATGGGTCGCAACAAGGCAGGCTTGGAAAAAGCGCTGACCAGCATCAAGGAACTCAAGAAAGAGTTTTGGTCGAACGTTTTCATTCCTGGTGCCGGTGATGACTTGAACACAGAGCTTGAAAAAGCCCTCAGAGTGGCCGACTTTCTTGAAATCGGTGAACTGATGGCCAGGGATGCCCTGCTCCGCGAAGAATCCTGCGGTGGTCACTTCCGTGAAGAACATCAGACTGAAGAAGGTGAAGCCTTGCGTCACGATGATCAATTCTCCTATGTCTCCTGCTGGAAATTCAAGGGTGAAGACCAAGAGCCTGAACTGCTCAAGGAAGACTTGAACTACGAATTCATCAAGGTTCAACAACGCAACTACAAATAATCAACGTCATGGAAAAAACGATCAATATAAAACTCAGAGTATGGCGCCAGCGTGGTCCCAGGGTGAAGGGTGCGTTTGAGACCTACCAATTGGATGGTGTCTCCACCGACAGTTCCTTCCTGGAAATGCTGGACATGTTGAATGAGAGCCTGGTGAAAGCCGGTAAGGAACCCGTGGTTTTTGACCACGATTGCCGTGAAGGCAGCTGCGGTATGTGTTCACTTTACATCAACGGTCATCCCCACGGACCTGACGAAGATGTGACCACTTGTCAGTTGCACATGCGTAAATTCAAGGATGGTGAGACCATCACCATCGAGCCTTGGCGCTCACACGGTTTCCCCATCATCCGCGACTTGATGGTAGACCGTACGGCTTTTGACAAAATCATACAGGCTGGTGGTTATGTATCGGTGAACACTGGTGGTGTGCCCGATGCCAATGCCATTCCCATCCCCAAGGTGATTGCCGATGAGGCTATGGATTCTGCTTCCTGTATCGGCTGCGGCGCTTGTGTTGCTGCCTGCAAGAATGGATCAGCCATGTTGTTTGTGTCGGCCAAGGTCAGCCAGTTGGCCTTGTTGCCCCAAGGACGTGCCGAAGCTGCTCGCAGAGCCAAAGCCATGGTGGCCAAAATGGACGAGCTGGGTTTTGGTAACTGCACGAATACCGGTGCTTGTGAAGCCGAATGCCCCAAGAACATTTCGATCACGAACATTGCCCGCCTGAACCGTGAGTTCTTGTCGGCCAAATTCAAGGATTGACAGGAGACGTTAGTCTGCTACTTTCGCATATAAGAGGGTGCCTCAAAAGTTTAGTCTTTAGATGTACCCTCTTTCTGCTTTCGCGTGGGTTGGCACCCCGCAGGGTTGCCACCCCATGGC
>DOBD01000196.1 GCA_003506275.1 Bacteroidales bacterium
CTGCATACTATTGGCATACAGATAACTATCAGATGTTAATTCAACTAACCATTTATATTGCTCCACACTCCGTTTCAGGTAAGGCGTGGCCGCGTCAAGGTCGGCCAAATCGCCCGACAAATCGTAGCGCAGTACCAATATGGCCGCCTCCACCTTGTCGGCCAGGGCATGGGTGAAGGCTTGCATACAGTAGATGTCGTTTTTCCAGCGGTTGAATTCAGTGCGGTTGGTCTTCACGGACGTAACCCGGTTGATGGCTGCCACGGCCGCATCGGCGTTGATTCTAGCCTCCCGTATCACCTGTACTGGATTGTTGGGCAGGTGGGGTTGTCCGGCGTATTCCTTTTTGACGTAATCGGCCAGACGTTCACCACCGGGATCGCAGGAAGCGGGAAAATCCGGGTACACCCGCCAGCGGTTAGGATTCACCAGTTGGCTCATGAAGGAGCCTAACAGGAAGGTCTGCCGGTTACCTTCGGTGATGGCAAACTTGCGGGCCAACATAGGGGCCAGCGTACCCATGGCTTCCATGGCTGTCAATAGTTCGCCCGCTTGATCACCACAACCGTACCGGGCATCAAGCTGGGCGGCCCAATAGGCTTGCTCCCCTGCCCTGTCCCTGTCGGCTCTCCAGGCATACCTGGCCCAGGCCTGGTACCAGAGTTTATCCCGGTCGATTTGCAACAAGCGACCATCCACCTTGTCGGCGGTGTAGGGCCAATCCCAGTAGGAAGCCTGCGGATAGAGGTGCAGGGCGTTGGCTCCATGAACGGCATGCATGGCCTTGACCGAACGTTGGATGAAATCGGGCGACGTCCAGCGGAAAGGCTCCAGGTTGGCCAGAATGTGGACGTTGGCAATGTGGGTGGTACCCAGTTGGCTCAACGCGTTGTGGGTGGCGCCCCAGGGACCGCCCGGTTCGTAGGTCACCAGGGATTCCCCGTTGTACTTGTTCATGGTGTACAATTGCTTGTACAGGGGCAAGGCCGCGTCCATGACCATTTCACAGTTGGTATCGTGGGCCCTGAGGATGATGGGCACTTCCTCTTTGATGCCCAGGCTGTCCAACCCATCCCTGACTCCAGGCAGAATGGTCTTGGTGAACCATTCCACATCGTCCTCGTGGGTGTTCATGGCCTCACCCAGACAAACCAGCAGGCCAACATTGGGGTACTTGCTGATAAAGGCTGAAATGGATTTTCGGGTGTAGTCGGCGATCAACGGCGTAATGGGGCGACTCCTGTCCTGGGTCTTGAGGCCGTGATGTTCAGCAAAGGGCTTGGACAAGAGAATGTTGTAAAACATTTGAATCACCCAGACACCCCGTTTGTCGGCTTCCGCTGTCAGGAAACTGAACAGTTCCTCATTGCGGGCAAAATCGGCCTCACTCACTTCCAGCGCATAGGGATAATCGGGTAACCGCACCAGGGAGGCAAAGGGATGTCCGTTCCAAAGGTAGAGGGAGTTCATCCGGTTGTCCACCAACATGTCCAGGTATTTAACCCACAGCGCCTTATCGTAGAACCAGGGGAAGGTTTCCTGTGTGTAGGGGTACTCGTACAGGGTGCGTTCAGGCAGGTAAAAGGGCTTTTGAAGGCCCACACAGGAACCGCGTAGCACCATTTCGGGGTGATCGGTCAGATCAAGCGTAACCGGCAGGCGGCCTGTGGCCTTCAGGCTGTCAGCCAGGGCCAGGCAAGCGTACAGCGCACCGGTGGCATCGTGGCCCCTCAACAAGTAAAAGCCTTCGTTGGCCTTGAGATCAAATCCTTCCTTGCTCAACGTGCCAGGTGTTTTGACACCGAGGCGTTTGAATCCGGTAGTGAGTAACGGGTCGCCGGCCTGTCCCACGTAGAGGCTGGTATGGCCTGAACGTGCCAGCAACCTGGCCTCAGATGGCTTCAAAGCCTGGCAATGAACCGTCACACCTGTTTGTTCCAGGGCTGTTTTCAAGCGTTCCACCCCATACAGCAGGCGGGGCGTAGTTGTAGCCTGGTGGTAAAGGTTGACCACCTTATCCTTGGATGTATCCGATCGCTTGCTGCTGAATGTCACCACTACGAGTTGGCCGTCGCCCTTGACCTTGACCCTGTAGGAGCCGTCGGGCAACTGTTCGAGTTGCCCCTTGTTGACTACCGGTTTGTTGGCGTTGAAGTAAAGGTAGCCCTCCCCGGCCGGTGCCTTGACCTTGATGGTCTTGGTGTCCATATAAACCTCGATAGTGCCGGCAGGTGTGGGTACGTTGCCTTCCATCCAGTTCAGGTCGCCCAGCACTGGTCTGATTTCAAAGGTTTCGTAACCGGGTTTGACGGGCTTGACACCCAGGAAATACTTACCCAGCAGGTAAATAGGGCTGGCTCCCCAGGCGTGACAAAGGCTTTTGCCGTAAGGCCTGCTGTACATAGCCAGGTGCTTGGCACCGCTGTCTTCAGGGTTGTATTTTTCCCAGAACGAGGTAGCGCCCTCCTTGAGCATGCCACCCCAATAGGATCGGATTTCCTGCAGCACGTAGTCGGTTTCACCCATGGTGCACATGGCTTCCAGTTCGTAGAAACGCATGTAGGGCGTGGAAATCTTCAGGATACTGTCGTTAAGGATGACCCGCTGTTTGACCCCTTCCTGTTGCGCTTTGTTCAAGTAATTGAAAAAGACGGCGAACATGTTGGTGTAACGGGTCACGGCCGGTTCCTGCTTGCCATTGACCCTGGCGTGAACGAAGGCTTGCTTGTCGGCGTCCCAGAAATCGGTCATGAGGCGTTCCCTGACCCCGTTGGCCAACTCTTGGTAGCGGGCCTGTTCAGTGGGTTTTTCGAGCAAGTCGGCGCACAAGGCCATGGTTTCCAGGCTGCGGCAGAAAAGCAACTGTTCGAAGCTGACCTCCCCTTTTTTCTCCAGATAGCCGTCGGCCCAGTCAATAAATACCCAGTCGCCGGCCTGGCCTTCCAGCAAGCCACGGTCGTTGCGACGGCCCAGGACATAGTCCATCAGGCTCACCATACGGGGATACATCAAGGCGATGAATTCCTTGTCTCCAGTGTATTGGTAATAGTCGTAGAGGCTGATAAACCAGTACATGGTGTAGTCCATGATGGTGTTGAGGTGACTGGTCACCGGATCCTTCCCCCTGAGGTACTGCATGGTACGCTGCACAGTGGGATTATCGTTAAAGAGGTAATAGTTCATCAGGTAGCTCTGGCTGGCATCGCCCGACCAGGCCCAGCGGTCACGTTTGATGCCGTCGATAAAGAGCTCTCTGGTCGTCAGGTGCATGGTATAGGCACCCACCTCCCAGATTTTGTTGAGCAGGTCATCATTGCAGCGGAAGGAGCCCTTGTACGTGACAGGGCTGTATTCGTAGAGCATGTCGAGCTTGCTGTAGCGCAAGTCGCCCGTGGTCAGTACGTAGAGGTAGCGGTACGCCTTGGACTGTTCAAACACCAGGTCGGTGGGGTTGGCCTGGTCAATGTCCAGGATGTCGAGGGTTTCGCAATGGGCGGTATCCAGGGCCTCTTCCATGGATTCACCGTAGAACACACTGAGTTGTCCCTTACCTTGCAGCCCCAGAAAGCGGGGATAGCCCATGGTCTCGCGACCAAAATCCACCAATAATCCGTCTTTCTCAAAGCGTGAATTGACCGGTGCTTGTTGTTCAGTCGCCAGTTTGAACAAACTGGGTTTATCGGTAGGGCTGTTGAACTGCCAGGAGCCAGCCTTAACGTAGGTCGTGCCCGAATTATCGGAGGCTTTACCCGAATTGTCTATCCACTCCTTGTCCTCAAAGGTCACGTTCCAATGGGATCCCGTTTGAATGGTGCGCCCCTTTACGTAGAGAGCAGGGACCTGGGCCTGGTTGTACACCTTGATGTTCAGGTTGTGTCTACCAGCCGTGAGATGGAGGCGTTCAGGACGTCCGGGCAGGAAGCGGCCGTCCAATTTGACGTTGTAATTGCCTTCAACGGCCAACTCCACTGTTTCTGGCGCTTCCAGCTCTACCTGCGTGGAGAATTCCACCATCACGTAATGGCTGTCCATTTTCCAGAAGGGCGGAAAGAAGGTGCCGCGTTCGGTGCGGCGGTTTTGCATGCGGTTACCCAACCAGATTTCGTAATCACCGGGGTACCAGATCCAGGTAGCTTCCGCTTGGGTCGGTTTGACCAAACCAGCTGCTTCACGGATACGTTCGGATACCTGCGGACCGTTATTGGCAAACGTCAACGGACCATTTTGATTGAAACCAAAATGCGCGGTGTCGCACCAGTTGTCGGTCACTTTCATGCCGGACGAGGCCTCATCCAGGTAAATGGCGAAACCAGCCTTGGAATCATGCACATAGGGTGGCTTGTAGATGCTGTGTACGCTGTTTTCAGCGATGACGGTCCCATCCTGGGCCGACAAGGTGTACAAGCCCCCACAGCTGTAGTTGTGCTTGCCGTAGCGGTGCACCAGGTTGCCTTTGATGATGTTGCCTTTCAACACCGTAGGTGTGCGGGTCCATCCCCACCCCAGGCTGATGCCGCTGTAGGAGAGTTCCCTGAGTTCGTTGTGAGTAATGGCTACGTGGTCCACATAGCCGGCCAGGATGCCTACGCAGCCCCAAAACTCATTGGCGATATCCGTAAACAGGTTGTTGTGTACGGTAAGATCGCCGGTGATTACCCTTGAATCGGTGGGTTTATAAGGCACGTGGGTTTCAACGCCCTCCTCGGAAAAATGCCCGAGCACCAAACCGCTACCGGCTATATCATTGAAATGACACCGTTCAATCCGACCATCCCGGCAACCCTGGGTGGCATCCAGTGCCGTGGCACCCGTGTGTTCAAACCGACAGGCATCAAACCAAAAATCGTGAGCGAAAGCCAGCTGGACAGCGGCCGAGGGACGGCCTATCCAGGCCTGGTTTTCCAAACTAGCCTTATCTGGTGTACCCGGTTTGGCCAATTTATAGGCATCCAACAAGTACATACCGGCCTGTAAGGGTACATACCCCTTCAACGCTGGTCTGGACCAGGCTGAATGAGCGAAGCTGATGCCTTTGAAGCCAACGTGTCTGACAGGCTTGTCGACCGTTCCGGCCACTTGCACCAGGTTTTCCAGCCAAGGCATCACCACGTCGGCTGTTTTCATGTCTTCACCCGGTAGTGGGTAATAGTAAAGTCGACCGGTATTTCTGTCTAAAAACCATTCGCCCGGGGTGTCCAACAACTCGGGCGCATCCATCAGACGAAAAACAGAATTTCCCCGTTCAGAAATGACGGCCGGTGGCCAGGGATGCTCAAATTCCAGCCTCGATTCGGGTTCGTGAAAGGTCAACACCAGGGCGTCAGCTTCCGTTTTAATTTCCTTGATGCGCAGCCAGGCCGTTTCCCACATCTGATGGATGAAAAAGCCCATCTGATGGGGCTTTGAAAAGGATCCNNTTTTCCGTATCGGAATTGGCCGCCAAGTCCCTTTTCTCACCGTTGACCCATAATTGACGCGCAGCAGCCAAACCCTGGGGTTGCACCAGCCGTCCGGACAATTTCAGTTGGTCCGAATACCAGAGTTTTCCCACCAAAGACGGATCGATTCCGGCTGAAGCCACCGTCAAGGGCTGCCATTTTTTTATGGTCAGTCCACCACTCAACACGGGTCGTTCGCCGGGCATGGCTTGTATGCGGGTAGGCGACGCGGGCGTACCATTGTCTTCGGGTCTGATCAGTATGGGTTCGTCCAACCAATAAGTGCCCCCCTTCAGGTGGATGGTCACCCCACCGTTGATGGCAGGATCGTTCAGTCGCCGCAGTTCCCTGGCTTGCCTGAGGGCGGCCGCCAGACTGGCCTTGGGTTGGTCTTGGGTGCCAGGAGCCCCATCCGAGCCCTGAGGAGCCACCCAGATATCAGCGGCCTGTACCAGGCAGGTGCTGGCCATCAATAGGCTCAGTGCCAAGACTGCACGCTTGGTGCGAATGGAAAGTCGTTGCAGGTTCATCTCAATGACCGTTAAAGTATATATACAAACCTATCATAATCAGGATCAAAAAGGCCCACATTCCCTTGGTAATGGCATCTGTCTTGTAGCGAACAGGTTTTACTTCCTGTGTGGGACCGTCCTTCTTTTTGTCCAACAGTGTCACCAGGACAGTGAAGACGGATAGGGCGCAAAAAATCAAAAAAGAAAGCATCATGAAATGCGGCCAGTGGTAACCGTCAGCCACGGGTAACACCCACAGGTAAAGCACACCTATGCCCAAACTGAAGAGGGAGCCCACGCTCAACACCAGGTTGACGGCCCTGGCCGTGGTCTTCTTCCACAGCACGGCAAACAGGAAGACCGTGGTCATGGGTGGTGCGATAAAGCCCAGGATGGACTGAAAGATATCGAAAAGCTTGATGCCCCTGATGTTGTCGATGGCCAGGGTGAGTGCTATGGCCACGATGGCGCCAAACAGGGTGACCAGACGGCCGATGCGTACCACGTCCTTGTTGCAGGCAGCTGGCTTGTACTNNACACGTAGATATCCATGGTGAACACGGTGCTCAGGGAATTGAGGGCCGAGCCGATGGTGGAAATCATGGCTGCCAACATGGTCACCACGACCAGACCTATCAAACCCGAGGGAAACAAATTGGTAACCAGGTGGATGTAGGCTTTGTCAGGGGTGGCTTTGATTTCCGGGAAAAGCACCAGGCAAATGATACCGGGGAGGATAAACAAGGGTACGTCGAGGATTTTCAGCATCCCGCAGAAGTTGGCACCCCGCTGACCCGTCTTCAGATCTTTGGCACCCAGTACAGACTGCACCATGGATTGGTCGGTACACCAAAACCAGACACCCATAATCGGATAACCTAGCAAGATGGCCAGCCAGGGGTAGTCGGGGCTGTCATTGGGTTGGAATAAGTTCCAGAACGAACCGGGGGTTGCCTCGTACAAGGCACTGAAACCGCCAGCCTTGTGCAAGCCCACCACAACCAGCAGCGCCGATACCAGGATAAGCAGGGCCATTTGGAACACATTGGTGCTGGCGATGGCTTTCAACCCTCCGGCCATGGCAAAGAGTCCGGAGATAACCACCAAACCGAGCACGGACTCCCACATGGGAATGCCCAGCAATTGACCAATCAGGATGCCGCCGGCAAACAGGGTCAACGCCAGCCAGGAAATCAAAATGGTGGCGATGGTATACCAGGCCAACAAGGATTGTGTCAGGGTACCGAAGCGACGGCCCAGGAATTCGGGCAGGGTTTGCACCTTGGCACCCAGGTAACGGGGCGCAAACACAAAGGCCAGCAGGAAGATGAACACAAAGGCATACCAGGAATAGTTGCCGGTAACCACGCCTGTCAACACCCCGCTGCTGGCCATGGTGATGAGCATGGACGGTCCCACGTTGGTGCCCCACATATTCAAACCAATCGACACCCAACCCAGGGAACGCCCGGCCAGAAACAGGTTGTCCTGTTTTTTCTTATTCGCCTGGTAACTGCTCCAAAAGCCCACCAGCAACAGTACCACGAAATAGGCTCCTATGACCCAATAATCAATCGTTTGCAATACGCCTTGTCCCATCGTTCTATTCAGTCTGCGTGATAACCATACGACGCAGCCAGCGAAAGAATGGCTTCCCATTCGCTTTCACGGTGCAGGTCGAGTTCTATGTTTAAACCTTCCGGCCCGACAGCGTCGAGCAGGGGTTTGAGTTCATCGGGTCTGACCCAGCAGGGCATCACCGCCTTGCCGGCTGCCTTGATGCGCCGGTAAAGGTCATACCAACAAGGATCACCGCCTTGGGGTTGACCATAGCCCGGCGTCCATTGCACGGCCTTGAGTTCGGGAATCTCCAGGATGGCGTCCAAATNNGCGTTGGCATTGTTCCCTGAGGTACGGTTGGACAAAACGGCGGAAATCGTCCTCACTGATCATGACGGAGATATCGCATTGAAACTTGGAGCAAGGTCCTGGTGCCCAGAGAGAAAAGTAACAAAAAGCCATTTCATCGCCTTCACGGATCAGTTCGTAGAGTTTGTCGAACACCTCAAAATACACGGCGTTCACCTGTTTGACCTGTGCCTCCAAACCGTCAGGGTCCAGCAGCATGTCGAGCAACACGGTGTCGCTGCCCCTCAGGGAAGCCAGTACATCCAAACCCTCCATTAAATCGGGCAAACCCACCAAATAGCGGCCCTGCGCCCTTTCCTTGCAAGCCTTGAGCAAATCCACATGACGCTGCCACCAGGGATTGGCGGAATCCAGCACGATGCGACCGTCCCAGTGTGCGGGTTCACGAATCCAGATGGTATCCTCCCTGGCTTCCAGGTTGGCACCCAGGATGGCCGCCAGCGAGCCTGGCCCCAATTGGGTATTGACCACCGGTAGCAGATCGGCTTTCAAGGACGCCGTGGCCAGCTCGTAGTGGCAGAAGTCGGCCCTTAAGCAAGGATCCAACCAACGGGCTTGGAGGTCGTCACCGGCTACGGGTGGCGTCACCGGTACATGGGGCGCACCATCCTTGCGACAGGCTTCCCACATGGTCAGCACCAGGCCTTTGCCTGCCCACCAGTCGATATAGTGTTGTTTGGAGGTTGTCCAGTTAGTTTTCCAGGTCTGCATGGTATTTAGGGGTATGCTGCATTTAAAATCGGTCCCAACAACGAAGCATCCAGCCCCCGGAAGTGCTCGTCAATCACCAGACTGACGGTTTTTTCGAGGTCCATTTCGTCAGTGCAAGCCACCAGATAAGGATAAACGGGCAAACGGGCTCCTGCCCTCGCCCAGGCAGGATATTCCTTCAAAGGACAGCTCACGTCGGTGAGCCAACACGGTCCTGTGGTACGCTGTCCGGTGAACAGATTGACCCATTCACCAGCAGGCAGGTACACGTCCCGTCGGTTTTCGGCGTTCATCACGGGAGCAACCAGTAAATCATCCCCCAGAAAGTATTCATCGTCGATGTGCCAGACGGTTTTATCGGTGGGATGATGGAGCAACAGGGCTCTGAGCAAGGGGTAACCCGTCTTGGTGCAAGCATCGGCCTGTTGCAGCAGGTAAGGCAATAAAGTGTATCGGAGCCTGAACCAGTAGTAAAGTTCACGACTGATGGCCGGATGATGGTAGGGCTCCCGTTTTGAGGTGCCGTGGTAGCGCATGTGCGAGGTAAACACCCCGAATTGAGTCCAGCGCAGGTAGAGATCGTCGGAAATGACGGCGTTCATGAAGTCAGGTACTCCGTGGAATCCGGGGATATCGTGGCTCCAGTAGCCAAAGCCCGACAGACCCAGGTGCAAGCCGCCCTTGAGCGAACCAGCCAGGCCTTCCCAGGAACAGGCTGCATCACCGCCCCAATGCAAGGGGTAACGTTGGCAACCGGCCCAACCGGCCCTCGACCAGGCAATACCCTCGCCTGTGACCTGCTTGGTGACCTCCCAGGCTGCCCGCTGGTACAACAGCGGATACAGGTTGTGCAGTTTGTCAGCCGGCAAGTTGGCGTAATCGGCGTCCAGGTGGATGTCCTCTCCGAAGTCTGTCTTGATGCAGGAAACACCCATCTCCAACAATGCCTTCAGCAGACCCTGGTACCAAGCTGTGGCTTCAGGGCTGGAAAAGTCGATGGTGCCTGCGTAATCGTTGGCGCTGAAATTGGAACCACCTTGCAATCGCTGACGGTTGGTCGCGATGTAGGCGTTTTCCAAGGCCTCCTTGAGTTGCCTGGCCCCTTCGGCAATGTAGGGCAATTGCCAGAGACTGACCCTGAAGCCCTGATCCTTAAGCCGTTTCAGAAAAGCCGGTGGATCGGGAAAACGCTCGGGGTTGAAGGTCCATTCACACAACCAGTCGGTGGTAAACCAACCCGTATCCAGGTGCATCACGTCGCAGGGATATTCTTCCTCCCGCAACCTGGCGCAGATCGTTTCCACCTCCTCGGCCGAGAAATAGGTCATCCGGCTCATCCAGATGCCATAGCTCCACAGCGGCAAGGTGGTAGGAAAACCGGTAAGGCAACGGTACTGGTACAGCACCCGTTCCGGCGTAGGGCCGCCCAACAGGAAGACGTCAAGGCAACCCTCTTCCACCATGAACTGGGTGGAACGGGTGGATTGATGGGCCAGCGACAGGCGGGTAAAGGCTGAGGTATGGATAAAGACCCCATACCCACGGCTGGAAAGGTAAAAAGGGATGTTCTTGTAGGCTCGTTTGTTGTTGACCCCCTGGGCGTCCTGATTTTCCAGTTGGAGGGTTTGGCCGGCCAGGTCCATCTTGGCAAAGCGTTCCCCGGTGCCGGCAAAACATTCGTCGTGGGTAGCCTGAAAAGCCATGGCCACGTTGGAACGTTGTCCGGGTAGTCCTTGATGATCCACATAGACCAAGGCCATGGCGTCATGACGGTTGGGCTGAAATTGGTCATAGGCGCTCAGGGCCACCTCCTGACCGGCTTTGGGGTAGCAACGAAGGTCGATTGTTTCCTCAGGAGCTGGCAAGAGGTCGCTCCAAACCTCCACGACAGGGTCGGTCAACCCAATGCGCGCTCTGCATTGGCCGTCTTCATCACGAATAAACCATTCAGTGGCCGTTTTTTCGAGGCTGAGGGGCGAAATGGTCAACGAGGACGTGGCATCCAGCATGGGGCTGGCCTCCTGCACGGCCTCATCAAAGGCAATGGACAAACGCAGGGTCTCCTGACCATACGCCCTGATCCACAGACGATGGTGCCGCCTGGAAATTGTCATGTCTGGATAGCAATCACGGCCAGGCTTTTGACATTGGAAAGGCAGGTCCAACCAGATGGCGCCCTGTTCCACGCCGGCGTCGACAGGGCGGCAAGCCCTCCACAAACGGCGCGGACTCTCATCGGAGACCTCCAAAAAATCACTCGTATAGTAGTTGGTTTGTTTCATGTCACTGTTGACCGGTATAAGGATTGGCACCAGGCTGGATGCCGGCACGTAACCGAATGGCTTCGGAAACCTGGGGACCATTGTTCGTCCAAACGGTACCCGGACCGTTGGCATTGGCCAGGAATTTCTCGGAGGGGCACCAGTTGTCTTTCACCGTGATGTAGGAGGAACCTTCGTCCGTGTAGAGCCAGAACCAATGGTTGGGATCGTGGGCGTACGCTGGTTTGTAAATGGCTTCCACCGCGTTCTCGGTGACGAAGGTGTTGGGTTGGACAGAGAGGGTGTAAATGCCTGCCACATCGTACATATGCTTGCCGTAATGGTGGATACGGTTGGCGTGGACCCGGTTGTCACGCATAGCATTGACCGCCTTGGTCCACCCCCACCCCAGGCTGATGCCCGTGTAGGAGAGTTCGGACAGTTCGTTGTGAGCAATGGTGATACCCCTGACGTAACCAGCCGCCAACCCCACGCAGCCCCAGTCTTCGTTGGTCACGTCGGTGATCAGGTTGTTAGTGATGGTCATCTTTCGACAGAGCACGCGTTCGTCCGAAGGGTTGTACGGCAAGTGGGTTTCCACGCCGGGGTGGGAAAACGTACCCACTTGCAGGCCGTTGCCAGCTATATCCCTGAACAAACAACCGGTGACGCTGTCGTTTAAGCTCCCTTCCACCAGGTCGTAACCAGCGCTACCCAGGTGTTCAAACCGACAGCCGGCGAACACCGTTCCGGCCACATGTTTGAGAGTGACAGCAGCCGGCTGGCGTCCTATCCAGGCTTGATTTTCCAGGCCCTTGTTGGGATTACCCGGCACACCAGGCGGTTTCAGTTTATACGCATCCAGTAAGAACATGCCGGCCTGCAACGACACGTGCCCCTGTTGCGAAGGACGCAGCCAGGTGCTGTGTTCAAAGGCCAGGCCCTCAAAACGGATGTTGGTGACAGGTTGTTCAGGGGTGCCTTTAACCTCCAGCAAGGTTTCCAGCACCGGCACGAACACGTCGGCCTTGGTCAGGTCTTCACCGGGACGGGGCCAGTAATACACCAACTGTTCGATGGGGT
The DNA here is from genome assembly GCA_003506275.1 of Bacteroidales bacterium. Classification (GTDB taxonomy): domain Bacteria; phylum Bacteroidota; class Bacteroidia; order Bacteroidales; family UBA1402; genus UBA8389. The sequence continues at coordinate 11,935 of DOBD01000196.1, forward strand.
CCACAAACCATTCTCCCGGCTCATCCAGGAACTCGATGGCGTTGGACAGGTAGAAAGGTGAACGAACACTATCATCCATCACGGGCTGTGGCCAGGGATGTTCGGCTTGGATCCTGGCTTCCGGCTGCTTGAACGTCACGTGCAGGCTGTCTCCTTGCTGCTTGAGGCCAGCCACCCTTAGATGGGCGATGGCCCAGCGTTGGTGCAGGGTCAGTTCCAGGAGGGAGGTATGGGTGTAGGTTGCGGGTATAACGGCTGGCAGGCTCAGGATGCCGGTGTGTTTGTTCCAACCGGTAATCCGGGGCAGGTCATCGTTGTTGGGAAACCTGGCCCTGACGGCCTTGCGTTCACCCACCCAGAGTTGACGGAAGGTCAATGGCCAACCGCCTGATTGAGGCACCGGAGCGGCCCAAACCTGACCGTTGGCAGACGCAGGCAAACCAGGCACGCTGCCAGCTACCTGTTTCCAGCCCTTGAGCTGGCAACCACCGTCCAGGATGGGCGATTCCCCGGCTGCCGCCTTGATGCAGGTAGGCGCATCGGGGTTACCGGCGTCCTCGGCGACCAAGCGAACGGGTTCCTGCAAGAAATAGCGACCACCACGCAACACAATGTCGATACCGCCGGCCACCTGAGGATCGTTCAGACGGCGCCATTCCCTGGCTTGACGCAGGGCGGCGTGCAGGGTGGCCAAGGGTTGTTCCTTGGTACCTGATTGGCTGTCTCTGCCATCAGGAGCCACCCAGATGGTGGCAGCCTGTGCCGCAAAACCCAGCAAGCAGGCACACAACAAAACGGTGGTTCGGAATGCGTTCATTCGGGTTGAAAAATGGATTTTAGATAACGGCAATTGGCTCCGTAGTTACCCTTTACGTTGCGGGCGTCGTTGGCATCACGGGAGCGTTCCATGACCAACCAACCCTTGTAGCCCATGTCATCAAGGGTACGTTTGATGGCCGGCATATCCACAGCCGGGTCGTTCTCCAACCAGTACTTATCCGTATTGGTGCAATGTATCTGACAAATATTGTTCACTCCTAAGATGCGTAATTCCTGGTGAATGTCGCGACCTGCCCTGAGGGAATTCTGGAAATTAACATAGCTCTTGATGCCAGGGCTGCCTATGGTTTTCAACAAAGCCAGTTCGCCGACTGCATCCAGCGGTGTCTCAAGGCCCACCACCACCCCGGCGGCCTCAGCCAGCTTGCCGATAAAACGCAGACGGCTGATCAGTTCCTTGGTTTGCTCCGTTGGGTTGGTTAGTAAGTCGCCATCAGGGCCTAATGGCAGGAAGGCCACGGTGACCCCCAGTTTCTTCATCAGGTCGATGCAATCCTTGATTGGCGTCTCAAAATCAGTTCGATTGGTCAACGATTGGGCGTAAAAACCCGACATGGCCACGGAACTGAACACCACACCCACACTGTTGGCTTCCCGTTTGAACTGCAGCAGTACCGTTGAATCCTTGAGCTGGTTTTCAAACGTGGGGCGCTTACCCAACGGACCCATGTCAAGTTCGAGGCCGTCGCAGCCAATCTCGCTGGCCAGGGCCAGGGCACCTAGTTTTTGCCGTTTGAGCAGCATCCAATCACAGACCGATACCTTGTACCTGGTCCTGTCTTCATTGGCCACGATGGGCGAACGGGTACCAGGCCAACGCTCTCCGCGGATGGGCTTCATAACGAGTTGGGCCGGATCGATGCACACGTATTTGATGCGTTCACGCCGCCAGGTATAGACGATGTGCACCAGGCCATCGGCCGACTGAATCACCGAAGGGTAGGAATACTGGCTGATGGGTGAATCTTCCAGCACCNNCCATCCTTGGAGACAGCCACGTTGAGTGGTGTCCTGCCCCCTTTGGTGGTACCTTTGGGCGGTTTGGCGTGGTTGTAGACCACCAAATGGCGGCCATCCATCAACGTGACGGCATCCGTTCCCGAATTGGGATTGGGTAAACCAGAGGCTTTCATATCAGACCAGGTCAGGCCGTTGTCTTCCGACCAAGCCGTCGCCAGCACCCGGTCTGATATGAAAGCCTCTG
>DOBD01000170.1:0-138 GCA_003506275.1 Bacteroidales bacterium
TGGCAGTTGCTTCATAGGCACCCGCATCGGGAGCCTCGTCTGCCAGGCGGGAACGGCCGGCCAAATCGAAGGGGTATTCCAACGCAACGCTCCTGGAGCCCAGGTTACGAGCCGGTGATAAGCTGTCAATCCGAAAAT
>DOBD01000170.1:192-451 GCA_003506275.1 Bacteroidales bacterium
AGCTGTCTCGCCGAGGAATGGGCAGGGTGGTCGAACGGAGCAGGCTGTGACTAAACAGCACGTCGGACTTCACCGACTCGTTTTCTGAAAACGCGAAGCCTATCTCCTCTGTTTGGCTACCCGCAATCAGGCAATTGCTGAACGTGGCTTGCAGGGGGTAGTACACTTCATGCTTCAGGCTGTCCAGCAAAGCGTTGGCCAATACCAATGTCGGACCATCCCTGGTAATCAGGCCCATGTGATTGGCCAGCGTGCAATG
>DOBD01000170.1:470-8715 GCA_003506275.1 Bacteroidales bacterium
CCGCTGTTGGTCAAGGCCGTGTTGGCTATTTCCAGTTTGTTGCACACGCTGAACAAGCTGTTGTATACATGATTGTGTACCACTGAGTTGGTCAAGGTCAGTTTAAGCCTGTCGGTCGAGGAAGAGTCGGCGACCAGACCATAATACCCTCCGCTGATGTGCACATGATCGAGTACGTTGTCAAAACTGGTGGCTTTGAGCTGTATGTAGTACCATTGCCCCGGGTAGTAGGCATAGGGCAACCCTATAAACACCTCATCCAAACGGTCTCCCCGGAACGTGACGGGCTTGTCCAGACTACCCCTGGCGTCGAGGCGACCATAGACCAACACCCTGGCTCCGTCGTGCATATACAGGGTGGTGCCTTCTTGAAGGCTAAGCGTGACATTCTCTGCAACAACCAGGCTGTCGTAGAGCAGGATAGGACGCTGACCTGTCAAGGTTGTATCGGTCAGAATGGTCTTGCCGTTCCAACGGATGGCATCCCAGGTCCAGGCATCCAGGTGGAGGGTCTGGGTGTTGGTACCCGATTCGAAGACGAGGACGTCTTCCAGGTAAACGGGTAACGGCTCGCCTTGTTCCGTACTGGTCAACTCCACGAACAAAAAGAGACTGTCTCCGGCCGGTATCCTGATGTTGGTCAAGGAAGGGCCAGGGTCGCCGTTCAGGTTGAATCGAAAGCCGGTGGTACCGCCAGACAGGAGGCTGACCTTGTCAATCAGGGCTGGTCTGTTGTCGGTGTTGTATACCGTCACCCAGGCTGTTGTACTGCCAATGCCTGAAAAGAGGGTGTCGAACGAAAGGGTATCGACCGAAAAGCGCAACTGCGCCTGACCTACCGTAATCTCCTCCTTACAACCGCCCAGAAGGGAGGTCAACAGCAGAAAGACGGATATGGATACAAACAGGTGCTTTCTCATCAGAGCCGCTTGAGGGTTTCCGTCAACAAGGCCCAGAACGGCTGTACGGTAGGTATGTGCAGGCGTTCGTCGGGAGAGTGAACGCCTCTCATGGTAGGTCCGAAGGATACCATGTCGAGGTGGGGGTATTTGAGCAGGAAAAGGCCACACTCCAATCCGGCGTGGATGGCTCGGATGTGGGGGTCTTTGCCAAACAGGTCCTTGTGAGTGGTGGCCACCAAGTTGACCAGTGCGGAATCCGGATTGGGTTTCCATCCGGGGTACCCTTCGGTGTGGGAAATGCGCATGTCGGCCAGGGTGAAGAAGGCTTCCAGACGCTGGCTCAGCGCGTGCTTGGCGGATTCGACCGAACTACGCTGCGAAGTGGTTATCAACCAGTTAGTTGCATCAACCGGTTTGACGGAGGCCAGATTGAGGGATGTTTCCACCAGGCCAGGCAGGGCGAACGACATCGCCATCACACCGGTCGGACAGGCGTACATGGCCTGAATAAAACGGTCACTATCCTTTTTTGTCAACATCACAGCCGGAGGAGTGGTTGAACTCAACTCGATGGCCAGCTTAGGGTCGGTGAGTCGGTATTCGTCTTCCAAGTCGGCCAGGAGGTAATTGAGTTGTACCCTGACAGTTTCTTTTTGAGAGGAAGGCACAGCGGCCAGGCAGGAGGCTTCCCTGGGGATGGCGTTGGACAGGTTGCCACCGGTGAAAGCGGCCAGACGCAGGTCGACTTCACGGCTCAATTGCCAGAGTGTACGAGCCAGCAAGTGGTTGGCGTTGCCCCTCCCCTTTTCAATATCATCGCCGGAGTGGCCACCTTGAAGGCCTTTGACCTGCAGTGTGAAGAAAAACAACGTATCGTGCACCGGTTCCGTTTCAAAGTGGAACATGATGTGGCTGTTCATGCCACCGGCGCAGCCGATAAAGAGCTCGCCATCGTCTTCCGAATCCAGATTGATGAGGGTACGGCCTTCAAAAAAACCGGGTTCCAGGCCAAAAGCACCGGAGAGTCCCGTTTCTTCATCAACCGTGAACAGGCACTCAACAGGACCGTGTTCCAACGTGGTATCGGCCAGTACAGCCAACTGAGCAGCCATACCGATGCCGTTGTCGGCTCCAAGGGTGGTACCGTTGGCCTTGAGCCATTCACCATCAATGACGGGTTGGATGGGATCTGTCTTGAAATCGTGGACAGTATCGGCGTTCTTTTCACAGACCATATCCATATGGGCTTGCAAGACAACGGGCGCCGCTGCTTGTTTGTTCGGACTGGCAGGCTTGCGAATGAGCACGTTGCCCACCTTGTCCTGACGACTTTCCAACCCATGGGCGGCCGCAAAATCGAGTAGCCAACGCTGAACAGCTTCGGTGTTGCCCGAGCCCCTCGGGATGCGACAGAGGGTATAAAAATAAGACCACAAGGCTTGTGGTTCAAGGATAGCGTTGGGGAGTTCAAACGGACGGGACGATAAAGAGGTATGATTCGTGTTCATTGGTGATATAAGCTAAGCAGATATGAATTAAAGACAAAAATACGAAAATTATGGCAATGAATCTGGATAATAATGTATATTTGCACTTCAAATTTACCGACGTTCCACTAAAAAACCGGCCCCTTACCGGCATCATTTGACCAGACATGGAAAAGAAATCAATCATCATCAACAGTGTCTTTGCTGTCAGTATCATCGCGTTGTTTGTGTTGCATTTCACGGATAAATCCAGCAAAAGCGCATCCCTTTTGGTACCGACCTCCGATTCGACAGCCGTTTACGTCAAGCTTCCCATCGCTTACGTCAATATTGACACGCTGTTGCAGAACTACAACTTTTCCAAGGATATGAACGAGACCCTGCTCCGCAAACAGGAAAACGCCAGGGCTACGCTTTCCCAGAAGGCTCGTCAGTTTGAAACCGAGATGGCCGAGTTTCAGAAGAAATACGAAAACAACGCTTTCCTGTCTGAACAGAGTTTCAAGAACCAGCAACAACGACTGCAAAAAAAGCAGGCCGACCTGCAGAAACTGGAAGAATCGCTTACCCAACAATTGCTGGAAGACCAACAAGACATGAACCTGCAGTTGAAGGAATCGATTTATGCGTTCCTGGCCCGCTACAACAAGGACAAAAAGTACCAGCTGATTCTGAGCAACACCATGAACGACAACATCATGTTGTCTGACCCGGATTACAACATCACCAACGAGGTTGTGGAGGCCTTGAACAAGGAATATACCCCCAAGGAAGACTGACCCGTTTGCTTCACCACATACTGAAAGGCAGGACATTGTTTCTGCCTTTTTTTGGCGTCAATGACCATGCGTCAGCCTAATGCGCCATTCTGTCACGTTTTGCCGGCTGGCATGACTATTGAGAAACAACAGGTATAACAACGACGTATGGATCTACAAATAAGGAAAAAATTGACCGACGAAGCCGGAGAAATGGATGCCGACTTCATTCCCGTCATTTCAGAACACGAGGACTTCTCTGGCCTGGAACAAAAAGACATCCCCGCCACCCTACCCATCCTGCCCTTGCGGAACATGGTCCTGTTTCCCGGTGTGGTGATGTCTGTCTCCATCGGCCGCGTTAAATCATTGAAACTGGTCAAGGAGGTGTATCAGCAAGAATCACTGCTGGCCGTCTTCACTCAGAAGGATGGCACGGTGGATGAGCCGATTATCGACGACCTGCACCGCATTGGCCTTGTAGCCCGCATCCTACGCATTCTCGAAATGCCGGACGGCTCGACGACCGTCATCGTACAGGGCATGAAGCGCTGCAACTTACTGGAAATAACCGACGTAGATCCTTACATGAAAGGTCGGGTGGATATTCGGGAGGAAATCCTTCCGTTGGGCGACGACAAGGAATTTGAAGCCTTGATACAAGCCATCAAAGACCTGTCTATCAAAATCATCAAAAACTCGGGGAATTTTCCACAAGAAGCCACGTTCGCCGTTCGCAACCTGGAACACCCCTACTCGCTGGTCAACTTCATCTGCGCGAACTTCTTGTTTAAACTGCCGGAAAAACTGACCTTGCTCTTTATCGATGACATCAAGGAACGCAGCTATAAGTTGCTGGATATCATGACCCGGGAGTCACAGTTACTGGAACTCAAAGTATCCATCCAATCCAGGGCCAGGGAAGACATCAACCAGCAGCAACGCGAATATTTCCTCCAGCAGCAGATCAAGACCATCCAGGATGAATTGGGTGGCGGCATGCAGGAACAGGATATCCAGGAAATGCGCGACAAGGCAGCCAAAAAGAAATGGGACACCAAGACAGCCAACGTGTTTGAAAAAGAACTGGCCAAACTGGAACGAACCAATCCACATTCCCCGGAATACTCCACCCAACTCAACTATTTGAACACCTTGCTTGACTTGCCCTGGAATGAATTTTCCAAGGACAACTTCAACCTGAAACGGGCCAGACGCATCCTGGACAGGGATCATTACGGTTTGGAAACGGTCAAGGAACGTATTTTGGAACACATCGCCGTACTCAAGCTCAAGGGCGACATGAAATCACCCATCATCTGCCTCTACGGCCCTCCGGGAGTGGGTAAGACCTCGTTGGGCAAGTCGGTGGCCGAAGCCTTGGGTCGCAAGTACATCCGCATGTCCCTGGGAGGACTTCACGACGAAGCCGAAATCAGGGGGCACCGCCGCACCTATATCGGAGCCATGCCGGGACGCATCATTCAAAACCTGATCAAAGCCGGGACGTCCAATCCGGTATTTATCCTGGACGAAATCGATAAACTCAGCAACGATTTCAGGGGGGACCCTTCCTCTGCCCTGCTCGAGGTGCTCGATCCCGAACAGAACTTCAACTTTCACGACAATTACGTGGACGTGGATTACGACCTGTCGAAGGTTATGTTCATCGCCACGGCGAACAACATACAGACCATCTCTCCACCCCTGCTGGACCGTATGGAGGTCATCGACCTGTCGGGCTACCTGATCGAAGAAAAGATAGAGATAGCACACAAACACCTGGTGCGCAAGGAAGCGGCCAACCACGGTATTGTCGATGGTCATTTACAACTCAACAAACCTGCCATCAGGCGTATCATTGAGGGCTACACCAGGGAGTCCGGTGTGCGTGAACTGGAAAAGAAGATAGCCAAGATCATGCGCAAGGTGGCCGGAAAGATAGCTGAAGACGACCAATTCTCGGTGACCATCACCCCGGATGTACTGGGTGATTACCTGGGCATGCCCCCCTATAGCCAGGATCTGTACGAAGGCAACGATTACGCCGGTCTGGTAACCGGGTTGGCCTGGACAGCCGCTGGCGGCAAGATTCTGTATATTGAATCGAGTCTGAGCAAGGGTAAGGCCAACAAGCTGACCCTGACCGGTAATTTGGGTGACGTGATGAAAGAATCGGCGGTGATCGCCCTGGAATACATCAAGTCGCACGCCGCGTCATTGGGCATTGAAGATGCCTTGTTCGACAACTGGAACGTACACGTTCACGTGCCTGAAGGCGCTATCCCCAAAGACGGCCCCTCTGCCGGTGTCACCATGGTCACTTCGCTGACATCTTCGTTTACCCAACGCAAAGTGAAAAAACACCTGGCCATGACGGGTGAAATTACCCTCAGAGGCCGTGTGTTGCCGGTTGGTGGCATCAAAGAAAAAATCCTGGCTGCCAAACGCGCCGGCATCAAGGAAATTATCCTGTCGAAGGAGAACGAAAAAGACATTAAGGAAATCAAGGAAACCTACCTCAAGGGATTGACGTTTCACTACGTCAAGGATATATCCGAGGTGTTGGCCATCGCCCTGCTGGACGAAAAAGTGGCTCACCCCTTGAACCTGACCATCGAATCAACCACACCTGACGCTTCCGCCACAAAAGCGTAATCCGTACTCACAAAACCCGAGCAGCTTGATGGCCACGTCCGTCAGGCTGCTTTGTTTTACTTTGGTGCTTTGTGGTAGAGGAACAAGCCTATCAGGAAATACAACACATTGGGGAACCAGACAGCCAGAAAGGGTGTCAACACACCACTTTGGGCAAAACTGCCTGAGATGGTATCCAGCAATATGTAGGAGAAGCTGATGAGCATGCCAATGCCCAGGTGCAGGCCCATACCGCCCCTCACTTTGCGGGATGCCAGTGAGACACCAATCAGGGTGAGGATAAAGCAGGAAAAGGGGAAGGAAAAGCGGCGTTGGTATTCCACATTGTATTCCTTGATGTTGGCGACCCCCCTGGATTTTTGTCTGTTCAGGTATTGTTTCAATTCAGGCGTCGTGAGTTGTTCACTATAGCCCTTCACAATAAAGAATTCATGGGGATCCACCTTAATAACGGTGTCCAGGGTGGTACCTTCATCGATGTGCTCGTACAAGCCGTCGAACGACCTGACCAGGTAGTCCTTTAAGATCCAATGGTAGGCTGTATCCTGTTGGATGCGTCTGGCCGTCAACCGGGAAACCAGCTGTTGATCATCGTAGGTTTCCAGGAAAAAGTTATATCCGTTCTGATTGTTGGCATCGTATCGCTCTATGTACATGATGGTACCTGGTTCAATTTCCATCTGGACGTTGCGTACGTAATCGGTCTTGACTTTCTTGACGTACTGGTCTTCGAAGTCCAGGCGCACCTTGTTGGCGTTGGGTATCCAGAAGGAATTCAGGAGAAACATGCCCACAGCCAGGATACCGGCCGATATCATGTAAGGGCGCATGAAGCGTTTGAAACTCACACCACTGGACAGAATAGCGATGATTTCACTGTTGTAGGCCATCTTGGAGGTGAAGAAAATCACCGAAATGAACACAAACAAAGGGCTGAATCTGACCCCAAAATAAGGAATGAAATTCAGGTAAAAATCAAAAATAACGGCCTCAGCCGTAGCCCTGTTCTGAATGAATTTGTCGAGTTTCTCGTTGAAGTCGAACACCACGACAATGGCCATGATCAGGATCATGCTGTAGAAGAAGGTTCCCAGGAACTTGCGGATCAGGTAGATGTCCAACCGCATGAATCGACTTTTAAGGCGCTCGCTGATGGTCATGGCTTCAAAGACGTTGGGAAAGTTGGTGCAGCATGGCTGGTTTCCAAGTGGAAAAATCACCGCTCAGGATGTGACATCTGGCTTCGCGCATCAACCAGGTGTAGAAAGCCAGGTTGTGAATGGACGCTATTTGCAAGGCCAGGAGTTCTTCAGCGATAAACAGGTGCCTGAGGTAGGCCCTGGAATAAAGGCGGTCGACATCGGCAGCCCCGTCTTCCTCGATGGGGGTGAAATCGGTGGCCCATTTCTTGTTGCGCATATTCATGACACCGTGCTTGGTGAACAGCATGCCGTTGCGGCCATTGCGGGTGGGCATCACACAGTCGAACATGTCGACGCCGCGTTCAATACCCTCCAACAGGTTGGCCGGTGTGCCCACGCCCATCAGGTAGCGGGGTTTATGGGCAGGCAGGATGGCGTTGACCAGCTCAATCATTTCGTACATTTTCTCGGCGGGTTCACCGACGGCCAAACCACCGATGGCATACCCTTCGCGCTCCCGGGAGGCCACAAATTCGGCCGATTGTTTGCGCAGGTCTGGGTACACGCACCCTTGTACAATGGGAAACAGACTTTGATGGTACCCGTACCTGGGCGAAGTGCTGTCGAAGCGGTCGATGCAACGATCCAGCCAGCGGTGGGTCAGTTCCATGGATTGCTTGGCGTACCGGTAATCGGCCGTACCAGGGGTGCATTCGTCGAACGCCATGATGATGTCGGCACCGATGCTACGTTGGGTGTCCATCACGTTTTCAGGAGTAAACAAATGCCTGGAGCCGTCGATGTGTGATTGAAAGGTGGCCCCCTCTTCCTTCATCTTGCGCCGGTGCGACAGGGAGAAAATCTGGAAGCCACCGCTGTCGGTCAGGATGGGCTTATCCCAACTGATGAAACGGTGAAGTCCGCCGGCCTTCTCGAGGATGGGCAAGCCCGGCCTCAGGTAAAGGTGGTAGGTATTGCCCAGAATAATTTGCGCCTTGACTTGCTGCGTCAATTCGGTTTGATTCACCGCCTTGACCGAACCGACGGTACCCACCGGCATGAAAATGGGGGTCTCAATCTGACCATGGTCGGTGGTCAGCAGGCCTGCCCTGGCGTGGGTATGGGGATCGGTGGCAAGTAGTTCAAACGTCATGTGATGCGATTTGCCTGCAAAGATAGTTTATTCACGGTAAAAAGGCTGTCCCGCGGGGGCAATTGCTGTGTGAAAAATGTGTACCTTTGCGTCGCTTTGACGGCGACGACATGAGTTTACTCGACCTACTTCTCATTGCCATTGG
>DOBD01000011.1 GCA_003506275.1 Bacteroidales bacterium
TTGTCGTTTTATAAAAGCTGTGGCTTTGTGACCTCCCATCGGGTTGAAAACTTTTTTACCGATAACTATGATCACCTGATGTACGATGGTGACATACAGTTGGTTGATATGGTGTATCTGAAAAAAGAATTGCACTAACTATTTAATGGAATAGCTATGAACCAGATTGCTTGTTTCCCGGGAAAATACATTCAAGGCAACGGCACCATCCTGTTGCTCGAAGGTTTGATGGAGAAGTTTGGTCGGAAAGCGGTGGTGTTAACGTCACCTACGGCCAAACAGTACCTGCCGGCCAGTTATTCGCTTCCACCTTTGACCTCCACGATCTCCGTGGAACTCTTTGGAGGCGAATGCAGTGAATCCGAGTTGAGTGTTTTTTCTTCACGCATTAAACAGTTTGAGGCGAATGTGGTGGTTGGCGTCGGAGGAGGGAAGGTGATTGACACGGCTAAAATTGCAGCCGATAGGGCTGGATTGCCTGTCATCATTGTTCCCACCATCGCGTCAACCGATGCGCCCTGTAGTGGCTGTGCCGTAACCTACACCGTGGATGGGATTTTTGAACGGGTACATTATCAGCGATTGAATCCTGCCGTCGTTTTGGTGGATGAAGCGATCATTGCAAAAGCGCCGGTCCGGTTTTTGGTGGCTGGCATGGGGGATGCGTTGGCTACATGGTTTGAAGCGCGGTCGTGCCAGAAAACCATGTCGGAAAATGAATGTGGAGGACTGAGCACCCTGGCTGGACAAAGTATAGCAAGGCGCTGTTACGATGTACTGGTGGAACACGGTCTTCGTGCCAAGCAGGATCATGAAGCTGGCGTTGTCAGTGACTCGTTGAAGCACATTATTGAGGCTACTATTTTATTGAGTGGCATTGGATTTGAGAGTGGGGGATTGGCTGCGGCGCATGCCGTTCACAACGGATTGACGGCCTTACCCGAGACACATGCCTACTATCATGGTGAGAAGGTGGCGTTTGGTGTACTGGTTGGCTTGTACCTCGCGCATGCTCCCGAAAATGAGATTGATGCCGCGTATCGTTTTTGTGCTTCCATTGGCCTTCCTGTCTGTTTGTCGCACGTTGGGATAACAGATGCCACTCAAGAGAAGCTGATGAGGGTGGCCGAAAAATCCATCGAGCCTCAATCGTCCATCCATCATGAAGGTGCTGGTATTCAGGCTGAGCAAGTGTATCAAGCCATATTGAAGGCCGATGTTACCGGGCGACGTTACGTACGGTGATGCGTCAGTATTATTTTTAATCAATTAAAGTGACATATATGTTGATTTCTATGAACCCTTTCCGTCTAGTTCTTTCCGTGTTGTTTCTTCTGTCGTTTCTTTGCCCGGTCAGTGGGACGGTATCGTTACCTTCCCTCTTGTCGGACAACATGGTGTTGCAGCAAGGTCAGCCCGTACACATCTGGGGTAAAGCAGAGAGGGGAGAAGTGGTCACCGTGCGTTTGTTGAATCAAGTGCAGACGGTAGTGGCTGATGAGGCTGGGCACTGGGAGGTCTGGTTGAAGCCGGTGAAAAAATCGGCCAAACCTGTTTCGATGACGGTGACGGGGAATGGTATTGGTGGTGGCGTTCGGGCTGGCGCAAAGAATGGGCCAAATACCGTGGTCGTGAAGAATATCTTGGTGGGCGAGGTGTGGTTGGCTGCCGGTCAGTCCAACATGGAGTATTCCGTACGGCTTTCCCACAACGCGGAACAGGAAATCGCTCAGGCCAATTACCCCAAACTGCGTTTCTTTGACGCTCAACGAAGCTTTTCCGATACGGCCAAAACGGATATTGCCGGTCGATGGGTGCTGTGTTCGCCCGAAACGGTGGCTGAGATGACGGCCACCGGTTATGCGTTTGCCAGAGGGCTTCACCAGCATTTGAACGTGCCCGTCGGATTGATTGATGCTTCCTGGGGTGCTACCCGTTGTGAGGCCTGGACCCCGGCTACCGTGTTTGAGGCTGACCCCAGGTTGAGTTTTTGGACGACCAAATGGGAACAACACCTGCGTGGTTTTCCTCGGCTTCAAGCAGCCTACCTTCAACAACAGGATACCTGGAAAGCAGCCGCAGAAAAAGCGCGTTTGGCGGGAGAAACGCCACCCAGAGCCCCTAAGGCACCGGAGTTGAAGACCAAATTTGAACCTTCGGTTATCTATAACGGGATTGTTGCCCCTCTTAGCCGATACACCATCAGGGGCGTTGTTTGGTATCAAGGGGAAAACAATGCGTACAAAGAGGAAGCTTTTCCCTACCGCTACTTATTTCCGGCCATGATTGACGCCTGGAGACAGGCCTGGAAGCAGGGGGATTTTCCTTTCCTGTTTGCTCAACTCTCCACCTTGAACAAGCACCCGTATTGGCCTGTTTTGAGGGAGTCGCAGGTCGAAGCCCTGAAATTGAAACACACGGCGATGGTGGTTACCTACGATGTGGGGGATTCGACCGATGCCCATTTTAAACTGAAGCAAGTGGTCGGCAAGCGGTTCGAACTGGCGGCACGCCGGTTGGTTTACGGAGAAAAAATCGCAGCCTCGGGGCCTCAGTTCAGGCAATTTACGATTGAGGGCCAAAACGTGCGTGTGTGGTTCGACCACGCCGACGGGTTGAAATCGTCTGATGGTAAAGCCTTGGTTGGTTTCGAAGTGGCCGGGGCCGACGGGCGTCTGTATCCCGCCACTGCCACGATTGATGGTGAGACCGTGTTGCTTCACCATGAGAAAGTGCCCCATCCCTGTATCGCACGCTTTGCCTTCAAGGATGCCATCATCGGAAACTTGATCAATCGATACGGCTTACCGGCGGTACCATTCCGAACGGATGTCAGGAATGGATTGTAATGGGTGCTGTCATGCAAAACGATACCTATAAAACCATAGAGGGAACATCGGAAGGCCTTTACAAAGAGAAGGGCAGCAAGTTCCTGGCGTTTGCGCACCCGGTGGACAACCTGGAAGCTGTGAAGGCGTTGTTGGACGATTACCGCAAGCGTTACCACGATGCCAGGCATGTTTGTTTTGCCTATAGCCTGGGGCCGGAACGGGAAGAGACAAAGGCTGGCGATGACGGGGAACCCAGCGGTACGGCAGGTCGTCCTATTTTAGGGCAGATTCAGTCGTTCGGATTGACCAACGTGTTGGTGGTGGTCGTTCGTTATTTTGGAGGCATTCTATTGGGTACCGGTGGATTGGTGGTGGCGTACAAATCGGCCGCTGCCGAAGCCTTGTCTCAAGCCGTTGTGGTGGAGAAAACGGTGGATGTCATTCTGCAGATACATGTGGAGTATCCGTTTCTGGATACCACCTTGCGCTTGCTTCGCAAATGGGAGGCCTCCATTGTGGAACAGTCCTTTGCCTTGGATTGTCAGCTCAGGGTAACCGTGCGCAAGCAGTCGGTGGAGCCGTTGTGCGAAGCCTTGGAGAAAGTGGAAACACTCCACCTGGAGGCTTGATGAAACGAAGCGGATTCCTTACCTTTGTCCGCTATTTTAATGGGTTATGTATAGGCAGTTGTTTCGACGTTTGTGGCAAGTACTCCGGTTTCCGGCTCCATTCTGGGCTTCCGTGGCTGAGGTAGGGGATGATAAAAAGACCTATCAGACTGAGTATTTTTACCCATTGGCCGGCATGGCTGCCTTGGCGGCTTTTATCAGCGCTTTTTTCGATGGGGATTTAACGTTCAAGCAACAATTGTCTGAAGGCATCCAGTTGTTTATCCTTTCGTTTGGATCGATTCTTCTGGGTCTCTTTTTGGCGGCATGGGTGTTGGACAAGCTGTTTGTCCGTTTATTTGGCCTCTTGTCTGATTACAAGAAAGCCGAGATCCTGGTGGTGTATACGTTGACGCCAGTTTTGGTGGTCAGCATCCTGACTCGATTGTTTTCGGAACTTTGGTTTCTGAAGGCGTTGTTCCTGTATGTCTTTGTAATAGCTTGGGAAGCGGCCACGCATTTTTACGCCGTACACCCCAAACAGCAAGGTTATTTCACGTTGTATTGCGGCGCTGTCGTGTTGCTGGCACCCTTATTGGTTGAGTTTGTCCTGCTACGCTTGTTGCCTGGTTTGAATTAATCGGATAGGATATGAAAGCCTCCAACATCGTCATCAAAAACAAGCGGGCCACGTTCGATTATGAATTGCTCGACTTTTTCACTGCTGGCCTGGTGCTTTGTGGTACGGAAATCAAGTCGATTCGTCTGGGGAAGGCCAGCCTGGCCGATAGTTACTGTATCATACTGCATGGGGAGCTCTGGGCTAAGAATATCCAGATTGCCGAGTATTTTTTTGGCTCCTACAACAACCACCAGCCCAAACGTGACCGCAAATTGTTATTGACCAAGCGGGAATTGGCCAAAATAACCCGTCTGACCAAGGAAACCGGCTTCACGATTGTGCCGATCAAGCTGTATCTGAACGAAAAAGGACTGGCCAAGCTGGATATCGCCGTGGCCAAGGGTAAAAAGGCCTATGATAAACGGGAGGCCCTTAAAGAAAAGGACGACAAGCGTGAAATGGACAGGCATTTCAAGCGCTAACCAGCGGCGCGTCGTTGATGCCATCCGGGGAGGCATCCCTAAGGCGGTCAAAACCATCGGATGGTTGCTGAAACTGATCATCCCCATTTCGTTGGCTGTTCGTCTGTTGCAATACACAGGCCTGCTGGAATACATTGCCCAGTTCTTACATCCTGTCTTTCAGGCGGTAGGCTTGCCCGGGGCTTCGGCCATTGCCTTTGTGTGCAGCCTGTTTCTGCCGCTGTATGCGCCCATCGCCATTATTGGAACCCTGCACCTGACCATTCGTGAAATCAGTATCCTAGCCATCATGTGCCTGATTTCCCACAATACCTTGTTTGAATCTGCCGTACAGAAAAAGACTGGCTCGTCGTTCTGGTTTGTGTGGTGTCTTCGGGTGGTGATGAGTTTTGTGGCCGCTTTTATTTGGAACTTACTGTTGCCCGAGGATATGGGTATGCCTGTCGGCCATTCGGGCGTTAGTTTGGAGACGTTGGCTTTTTGGCCCATGTTGTTGGATTGGGGAATGGGGGCCTTGAAACTCTGTCTGATCATGGCTTTGGTTGTGACCGCTCTCATGATCCTGCAACGCTTGATGGAGGCATTCTATGTGATGGATTGGCTGGCCCATTTTTTTGCTCCGTTCATGCGGGTCATGGGGCTGTCCAAGGACAGCTCGTTTCTGTGGTTTGTGGCCAACATCGTCGGGTTGACCTACGGCTCGGCCATTCTCATCGAACAGATGGAAAACAAACGGCTGAACGTGGCCGATGCCCGCATGCTCAATAATCACCTGGCCATCAGTCATTCTCTTTTGGAGGATACCATGCTCTTCGTGNNTCGGTGTGCCTTTGTTTTGGGTCACCGTGCCCCGCGTGCTCCTGGCTATGGCTGTTGTTTGGGTGTTAAGGTTGCTGAGGGTCCGTTAAAAAATCAGGTTCCATAGCCAGGTGACGATTTTCCAAATTAGGTAGAAGAAGGCGATGATCAGTCGCAGGGCCGTCCATGCCAACCATAGTAGGAGGGTCGTGATGAGGGTGAGCCCAATCAGGTTGGCTAACCAGGTTATGCCCACAAAGACCCCTGTCATGACGATGCCTAAGATGGCTCCGACAGCCACCCGTAACACGTTGCTGGGGATGAAGCGTTCCAACCATTCGGTGCCTATGGCCGTGGCAGTCAGGTAACCAGGGTAGGTCATAAAGAGGGCCAATAAACCCATGGCTGTGGGGTGGTATTTGAAGAGCCAACCGCCTGACTTGTTGAAGAAGGCCATATAGTCTAGCATATGGTTGAAGTCCCTGCAATAGGCGAAGAGGGCGAAAGCGGCCACCAATCCGGCTAGTATGGCTCCTACGAGGGCTCCTGCACGGTAGGCTTTACCCAAGGTGGCCTTGACGGTCTCGGAGAGGTCAGCAATCTTACTTTTCAGTTCGTAGGGATTGATGTGCCTGGCTTTGGCCATAAGCCAGCCTGTGGCTGTGTATCGGCCTTTATTGTACACTGTAACGGCCTTTTCAACCAGCGATTCGCAATAGTCGTAGATGGGACTTTTGGCCGGGATGATGTTGAGGTCCTCTCCGTGGAAGAGCATGCTGTAGGGTTTCCCTTTCCAGGTATAACTTACTGACCAAGCGTCAATGCGGTAAAAGGTCAGCCGTTGAAAGAGGAGCCTGGTACCGGGCACCTTTTTGTGGGATGCGGCCAGTTGATCCTTTACCAGATTGTAGAGGATATGGTCTTCTTCCAAAGGATGCTTCATTTCCTGTTCGCAATCCACCACGTGTGTCTTGATGCAGTTGTAGGATTCCCAGTTCTCGACAAATTCGGCGAACTTTTCGTTGAATTCGCTGCAAACGCCCATTTGACTGGTAACAGGTGCCGTCAGGGTCTGTCTGATGGCGTAGTAGTGCAGCAAGCGACCCCGACCCTGACAGGTGGGACAGGTAATCTGACCGCTGCCGTGACATTGACTGCACGTGACTTTGCCAGAGCCTCCGCAATTACTGCAGGTTTCTTTGCCCGTTCCGCTGCAACTTGAACAGCGTATCCTGACGTTTCGTCGACCCGATCCGCCACAACTGTTACAGGTATAGTGCACCTGATGGCTGACGCTGCGACCAACACTGCTGTCGTACCGGTATTCGGTGTTGTACCATTGGCCTCGGCCACCACAGCTGCTACAGCTTTCTGTTGAATCCTTTTGTCCAGAACCCCCGCAACTGTGGCACGACTGTTTGCCGCTGCCACTGCATTTTGTGCATGTTTTTTTACCTGCACCGTTACACGAGGGCCACGTCACCTTGCCTGAACCCTTGCATTCATAACAATTGAGTACATGCTGAGAGCCTTCAATCATAAACGATTTCTCCTGTTCGATAAAGGCATCGGGTAGGTTCAGGTTGATATCCCACGGTTTGACATCATCCAGGCTGGCGTACGTTCGATTAGGAATGTGCTGGTTGTCGTATGGTCGATGGTCTGCAAACTTGACGCGTTTTTCATACTGAGTCTGCAGGTGCATGGGGTGAGCAGGCCTGTAGAAGATCTTTTCGATGCTGATCTCGTCGCCAAGGTGTTTGAACGCGTCGATTTTGTACCCGGCTGCCCATTCGTTGATGGCTGCCCTGATGCGTTGTTCCAGTTTTTTGTCGTCGGTGACGACCTTTTCGGGGATGATGAAATCGTTCACGGGATGAGGCATTGGGG
>DOBD01000246.1:0-1512 GCA_003506275.1 Bacteroidales bacterium
TGGCATAACCACCCACGCCCACGGCTACATCCGGTTTGAATTGCCGCACCAGGCGCCTGGCTTTGAGTAGGCTGCGCAGCAAGTCGACCAACACGCTGACATTGCTCAGGAGGCGACTTCGATTGAAGCCTCTGACGGGCAAACCGACAATCTCGTAACCGGCGGCCGGCACCCGTTCCATTTCCATGCGCTTATCGGCTCCGACAAAGAGGATGACGGCGTCGGGTCGTTTTTCCTTTAAGGCATTGGCAATGGCTATGGCCGGGAAAATGTGTCCTCCCGTACCGCCACCTGACAGAATGATGCGTGGTTGTTTCATGGTTGTTGTTTTATACACCGTATTCGCTGGCTGTCGTTAGGGCTTGTTGGTCGAGTTCATGGTCCTCGTCGTTTTCAGCGGCTTCCTTCTCCACCCATTCAGGATTTCCAAATCGACTGACGCTCAACATGATACCAAAATAAAGAGCGGTAATCAGCGTGGAGGTTCCTCCGCGACTGACCAAGGGCATGGGCTGGCCGGTAACAGGCAGGGCGCCTACAGCCACTGACATGTTGATAAAGGCTTGCGTGCACACCATCAGGGCAGCCCCCATGATTAACAGCATGGGGTAAATCTTGGTACAGTTTTTCGCAATATGCAAAGCCCTCAACAATAGCACTATATAGAGAAAGGGTACCAGTAACAGGCCAATCCAACCCATTTCCTCGATGATGATGGCATAAATGAAATCGGAATATGCCTGTGGGAGAAAATCACGTTGGGTACTGTTGCCTGGCATGGAGCCGACAATGGTGCCGTTGGCTACGGCAATTTTGGCGTGAGAGGTCTGGTAATTCTTATCCGTGATACGAAAATCCGGATCCGTCACACTGATTTCCTCGCCGAATAGTCGGTTTTGCCAGGTATCCCACCTGGGCATACCGGGCACTTCATCCACCACCTTGAGTAAGAACACGGCCAAAAAGACGACAAGGAGGACACTTCCTCCCAGGAATAGCAGTTTCTTGGTCCTGATCCTGCCCACCACCATCATAAAAAATACGACCAGGCATAGCATGACAGCGGTAGAACCGTTTTCTGGCACAATCAAGGCAGCAAACACACCGGTTAACGCTAGAATGATCCAAAAAGCCTTGTCCAGCATGGCTTCCGAACGCTGGGTTTTACTCAAAATAAAAGCGGTCACAATGACCATGGCTAGTTTGGCAAACTCAGAAGGTTGGAACTGAATACCGAAGATACTGATCCAGCGGGCAGCATTGTTGACCCTCACTCCGATAACCGGGGTGAGTACCAGCAGTAAAAAGGCAACCAACGTGAGACCCAACCCCATGAATGTTATCCATTTGAGCTTGAGGTTGTGCAGGACCAACATCAGACCGGCCCCCAGCAACAGGAACATCCCGTGTCTAAGGATGGGGCCGAAGGTCGAACTGCCCGAGTAAGCCAGCGTGCTGCTGGCACTGTAGACCTCCACCAACGAGATGAGACTCAGGAATGCGAAAACGATC
>DOBD01000246.1:1575-4520 GCA_003506275.1 Bacteroidales bacterium
GAAAGAGGTCGAAACTGGCACAACAAGGTGACAACAGGACTGTATCTCCTTTCCTGGCTTGTTCGTACGCCTTGTCAACAGCCTCCTGCATGGAGCCCGCATCAAAGATGGCCGGGACCTTGCCGTCGAAGAACGCGTGCAACTTACTGTTGTCCACACCCAGAAAAATCAAGGTATGCACTTTCTCCTTGACCAGGGCCTCTATTTCCGAGTAGTCGTTACCTTTGTCGGTACCACCTAGCAGGAGAACGACGGGCGTTTTCATGGACTCCAGGGCGTACCAGCAGGAATTGACGTTGGTGGCCTTGGAATCGTTGATGTAGGTAACTCCCCGGACAACAGCCACTTTTTCCAACCGGTGTTCAACTCCCTGGAAATTACCCAGGGCCTCCCGAATGGTCGCATTGCGAATGTGGGCGATGTTGGCAGAAATGGCGGCGGCCAACGAATTGTACAGGTTATGGGTACCCATAAGGGCCAATTCGTCTTGTTCAATCTGAAACTGGTGCTCGGGTGTGTCGATCATCAAAATCTCATTTTCTATGAAGGCCTTGATGCCGGAACCTTTACGCAGGGAGAACGGGTATTTTCGAGCGACGATGGTGCGTTTCTCAATTTCGGCTTTGATAAAGGGATCATCGTTCCAATAGATGAACGCGTCGTTTTCCGTCTGGTTTTGGATGATGCGGAATTTTGCGTCGACATACTCCTGCATCTTGTAGTGATACCTGTCCAGGTGGTCGGGAGTGATGTTGAGCAATACGGCCACATCAGCCTTGAATGTATAGGTGTTGTCGAGCTGGAAACTACTGAGTTCGAGCACATAAAAGTCGTAGTCTTTTTCAGCTACCTGCCAGGCAAAACTGTGCCCCACGTTACCGGCCAGGCCTACGTTCAGCCCCCCGCTCTTCAGGATGTGGTAGGTGAGCAGTGTCGTGGTGGTCTTCCCGTTGCTTCCGGTGATGCAAATGGTTTTTGCCTTGGTGTGGCGACCGGCCAGCTCGATTTCAGAAATGATGGGTATCTGTTTGGTCAACAGGGCTTGAATGATGGGAGACTTATCGGGTATGCCAGGGCTTTTGACAACCTCGTCGGCTGACAACACCAGGGTTTCGGTATGACCGTTTTCCTCCCAGGCAATGCCTCTTTCTTCCAAGGCATGCTTGTAGGCCTCCTTGATGGGGCCATTGTCGGATACGAACACATCGTAACCCATTTTCTTACCCAGTATGGCAGAACCTGTGCCGCTTTCTCCGGCGCCGAGGATGACGAGTCGCTTCATGATCAACGCATTTTAAGGGTGGCTATGGCCAAAACGGCCAGAATAAGGCCCACAATCCAGAAACGAATGACAATCTTGGATTCAGGGATGGGTTGCAAGGGGGTTTGGATCAAGGCATCAATGCCGGCGTTACCTGGTTTTTGAAAATGGTGGTGCAGGGGCGCCATCTTGAAAATACGTTTGCCCACCCCCGTTCGTTTTTTCGTTAACTTGAAGTATAAACGCTGAGCAATGACAGAAAGCGACTCCAAAAAGAAAATACAACAGAAAATGGGGATAAGCAGTTCCTTTCGTATCATGACACTGACAACGGCGATGACACCGCCCAGCATCAGGCTACCCGTATCGCCCATGAAAACCTGGGCCGGATAGGCGTTGAACCAAAGGAAACCGATGGTGGCACCGATAAAACCCGCCATGAATACGACCAGCTCCTGAGAGCCTGGTATGTACATGATGTTCAGATAGGAGGCGAAGTTGGTGTTACTGGACACATACGCCAGAATCACCAGGACCACCCCGATGATGGCCGAGGATCCTGTGGCCAACCCATCTTGCCCATCGGTAAGGTTGGCTCCGTTGGAAACGGCGGCTACGATGAAAATGACAACGACAATAAACAGGATCCAGCCTGCTGCCTGCTTATTTTTACCCATGCCGTCAAACATGCCGGCGTAATCAAGGTTGTTGTTTTTAATAAAGGGAATGGTGGTCTTGGTCGATTTCACCGATTCGTTCTTGATGTGCACTGATTCTACCTGGTCGTTGCGAAAGGTTTCGACATTTTCCCGGATCACCACATCAGGCGATACATACATGACGACACCCACCAACAACCCGACCAACACCTGTCCCACAATTTTGAAGCGGCCTTTGAGTCCTTCCTTGTTTTTCTTGAACACCTTGATGTAGTCGTCGGCAAAGCCCAGGCCACCCAGGCACAGGGTGCTGATGAGGAGCAACTGAATGTAGACGTTGTTTAGCTTGGTCATCAGCAAGGCCGGAATCATGATGGCCAACAGAATGATGATGCCACCCATGGTCGGCGTGCCTTTCTTGCTCAGTTGACCTTCCAGATCCAAATCACGGATGGTCTCTCCCACCTGTTTGTATTGCAAGGTCAGGATGATGCGTTTACCTATGCTGGTAGCGATGAAGAGCGCCAGGATAAAGGCCACGGCTGAACGGAAGGATATGTACTGAAACATGCCTGCGCCAGGAAAATCCAGTTTGTCGAGGTATTCGAAGAGGGGTACTAACATGGCAGTGCGATCAAAGGGTTGTATAAATGTCAGCGATTACTTGCTTGTCGTCGAAGGGGTGTTTGACACCCTGAATGTCCTGGTAGTCTTCGTGACCTTTGCCGGCCACCAACACCACGTCACCTGGCTTGGCCATCATGCACGCCGTTCGAATGGCTTCTTTTCTGTCTACCAGGCTGAGTACCCGCTTACGGTCGACCACGCCAACGCCTTCCTGCATGTCGGCTAGAATGGCCATCGGGTCTTCATAACGGGGATTGTCGGACGTAAGGATAACCAGTTGGCTACCGGCAAGGGCTTCCTTGGCCATGAGGGGGCGTTTACCTTTGTCCCTGTTTCCGCCTGCGCCGACCACGGTGATGATACGTCCCTGGCCTTCGACCAACTCATTGAGGGTGGCC
>DOBD01000156.1 GCA_003506275.1 Bacteroidales bacterium
AATGGAATTGGCGGCATCATGAAAACCGTTGATGAAATCAAAAACCAAGGCCAATGCAATAATAACAATTAGGAGGGTCAACATGAGCTTAGGCGTATTTTACGATGATGGTCTTGATGATTTTGCCGACATGTTCGGCTGCGTTCGTGGCTTTTTCAAGTTCGTGCATGATTTCCTTGAGCTTGACAATTTCAATGCCATCTTTTTCCCGCTCAAATAAGTCAATGATGAAATGCTCGTACACGTCATCGGCTTTGTTCTCGATGTCGTGAAGCTCGGTGCAGAGAGCCTTGATCGTTTTGGCATCTTTTTTCAATACGTCCAGTTCATCAACGGCTTTGCTGATGCATACGGCGTCTTCTTTGATGAGCTGAGCCAGTTGCGTTGCCGATTCAGGCATACACTTGGGGTTGTAGAGCACGATGCGTTTGGCAGCGCTGTTGATGTAGTCCATCACGTCGTCCAGGGTGGTGGCCAGGTGGTGGATGTCCTCTCTGTCGAACGGTGTGATAAACGTGTGGTTGAGTTCATCAAAGACACGGTTGGACAAAACGTCACCCCGTTTCTCCTGTTCCTTGATCTTTTTGTAAAAGTCAATGGAGCGTTCGTGGTCACATTGACCGACGCTTTCGATCATCAGATCGGAGGCTGTCAGGATGACTTCCGAAAGTTCTTTCAGGATGGGAAAGAATTTGGGCTCCTTGGGCGTTAACTTGCTAAAGATAGAATTCTTAACTGGCATGTTCGTTTCCGTTTAGTGGTTGTTGATGCGGAAATAGACTGTCGACACAAGAGTCCGAGGTGTGTCACAGGTTTGAAAAAACTGTTGCAAATATATTTCAAACCTTCCTTATAATATAGCGTAAGGCCAATTATTAAACATTAAATAATTTTGACTTAGCACCAATATGCCTTGGCTACGTCTATAACCGTATTTTGAACAGTTTGGCGTCCCAAAGCAAAGGAAAAACTTACAACGTAATCAATCTTCGACGGTACAAGCAATGCTCCATGTCACATCGGTGGCAGGCATAGCCGACCTTGCGTACATGGGGGCCCAAGCCGATGAAGCCGCTGACCGACTTTTCGGGCAACATGAGGGAGGAAGGGGTCAAGCTGATACCGCCAAATCCGCTTGGCAAAAGGGTCCACAGCTTTTGTTGTTCGCTGACGTGCCAGCCGCAATACCCAGGGCTGTAGCGGTTAGTGATTAACCAGCCTTGCTGGGAGACCTCTGCTTCCAGGTAAGCTTGTACCTTGTCCATGGCTTTCTCCACCACGACGGTTCCCAAGGTGTCGGCGATGAAGGCTTTGAGCGGGTCTTCTTCCCCTCGATATCGGTCGTAAAGCTGCCTAATGACCGGGCCGGCGGTGCAGGCAAAGACAGCCAGGTGGTCGGCTTGTTGCAGCGGTTTGGCGATGATGCGACCGGTCTCAAAACGTTGACCCTCAATCGTCAGGTAATCGATTGATGCCTCGGTCAAGGGCAGGATGCGGTAACCCCCAATGGCTGTGAGTGCCGGTGCGGCCGCTTGCATGACTTCATCCACCCATTCGGGGAAGGCGTCCATTCCTCTGGATTCCTCCGGTGAGATAGTCAGGAAATCAGACCAGGTCACAGCCAGTTCTTCCCATGAAAAGCGGTAATCAGTGATGTCCATGGCTCAGAATTCAGCGGTTAAGCGCAGGTTGAACAAGCGGCTTGTCAAATAATTGGGGACGGCCCATTGGGTGTTGCTGAAGTCGGTGATCCAATAGTAGGAGTTGACATTCAGCGTATTGAGTAGGTTGAAACAGTCAAAGCCCAGCCAGAGTTGCTTGGTGTGACGCAGGAAAGATCGGCGCATGAAGGCATCGTTCTCCGGGGAAAAGACCCTGGAAAGCCCCAGGTCAATACGGCGATAGGGAGCCATGCGGAGGGTGGCCAGGCTCTTGTCGCTGTCAGGCGGCCCAAAGGGAAGACCGTCAGCCCAAATCAGTTTCAGGCTCATGGTGAAGCGGGGGTCGCTGGGAAAATAATCCTGGAAGAACACAGACACGTTGTAACGTTGTTCGTTGGGGCGGGGGATGGTGATCCCGTTGATGGTTTCCCGACTTCGCATAAGGGATAAACTGATCCAGGAGTCGGTGCCCTGCACAAACTCGCCGAAGAGTTTCATATCCAAGCCGGCGGTGTACCCATCAGCCAGGTTGCGTCCCATGTAGCGGATGCGGACGTTGTCCACGGTATAGGGTATGAGGTTGCTCATGGCTTTGTAGTAAGCCTCGGCCGTGAACTTGAAGGGCCTGTCCACCCAGACGAAGTGGTAGTCCATGCCTCCGATGGCTTGCAGGGTTTTCTGAGCCTTGATGTGCCGGTTTAGTTGGACCGTGGTCACCCCATTGATGGTGGCCGTATCCCTCAATTCCTTGTAGAAGGGTGCCTGGTAATACACCCCACCGGCCAACCGGAACGCGATGTCGCTGTTCCAGGCTGGAAGGAAAGAGGCGGTCAATCGGGGGCTGATCAGGGTTTCCCCGTTGTAGTCCCAATGATTGAGTCGCAGCCCACCGGTGAGGACGAAAAGACCGGCAGCCCGCCTGAAACGCCAGGTGTCCTGGAGGTAAGCTGTGATGCGGTTGCTACCCATGGTGGTTTTAGCCCGCAGGTTGTGAATCAGGTTGATGGTGGTGGGACTATAGGGAAGAGCGTAGCCTGAGGAATCGCGCATTTCCCATTCCCTGATCTGGTCGGAGATGGCCTCCCGCTGATACCCCAGGCCCCATTGAACTCGGTGGCCATCAAGCACCCATTCTCCGGCGTGCGAGAGGTTGAAAACGGAGGCGGTCAGGTAATTGCGGGCATGTTCATGATAGGTCCCCACGCCCAACAGGGCCGTATGGGCTGTGTCTGCCCTGTTGTTTTTAATCGGGGTGGCGCTGAGCATGTATTGGCCGGTGATGTCGTAGGTTTCTTCTTCCACGGTGCGGAACATGCTCGACTGCAGTTGGAGGGAAACAGCATTATTGACTTTATGAGACAGGGTCAAGGCACCAAACGAGGTTTCGAAGCGGTCTTTTTCCTGCCCGTCGAAAGCCACATACAAGCTGTACTTTTGGTTGAAGATGCCGTACTCGGTCGACCGGCTTTCCGGTTTGAATCGGAAGGTGTTGCCTGAAATGTTGCCCAGGAAGCTGAGTTCAGTACGCGGGGTTGGGCGCCAGGTCAAGTACGTTTGATAATCCAGGAAGGATGGGTCGTATTCGCCAGTGGTCTGCAAGGACCCCAGCAGGTAAGCGTTGGTTTTATAGCGGAAGCCGTGCAGTTGGCTGAAGCGGCCGTCCTTGGCTGTTTGACCCAGGTAGGCGTTGGCACCCAGCAGACTGAGGCTGGCCACGGCTTCCAGTGAGTCGGGTTTGCGGTAGGTGATGTCAAGGACGGATGACATCTTGTCCCCGTATTTGGCATCGAAACCGCCGGCCGAGAAATGCACTTCCTGGACCATATCGGGATTGATAAAACTCAAGCCTTCCTGTTGGCCGGCGCGGATAAGCAACGGCCTGTACACTTCAATACCGTTGACGTAGACCAGGTTTTCATCGTAGTTGCCCCCTCTGACAGAGTACTGAG
>DOBD01000138.1 GCA_003506275.1 Bacteroidales bacterium
TTTTGCAACACTTATCAAAAACGATAATAGAAACAAAGAGAATGGTTCATTACTATCCACATACAACCACATCCATGTGCACCACAACCCTTAGGGGTTAGGGATAGTATTTGTGTTTCTACGTGATACACGCTTGCAATAGCAGGCAATTTCAATAAATCTTATTTTAATCGTCATTGAATTTCCTTTTGAGGGAATTAGTGTACTTAAATTAGCATCTTCATGAAAGTAATGAAATTCGGCGGAACATCCGTAGGTTCCGTGAACAGCTTGCTTAACATCAAGCAGATTGTCGATTCCAGTCAAGAACCCGTTGTCGTGGTCGTCTCGGCCGTCGGTGGCGTTACAGATCTACTCATCAAGACAACCCGCCTGGCTGCTGCCGGTGATCCCTCTTATCTAACATCCTTCCAACAGATCAAGGACTTGCACGAGCAGTTGCTCTCCAACCTCTTTTCAGACGAACTCTTGAACGCTGTCCAATTTGAGGTGGATCGCATGTTGGATGAATTGAACAATATTTTCAAGGGGCTTAGCCTGATTCAGGATTGTTCCCGCAAGACATCGGATGCCGTGGTGGCTTATGGTGAACGCATCTCATCCTATTTCATCGCCAAATTTCTGGATGCTCGTCATCTGGATGCCCGTGATCTGATCAAGACCGTTGAACAACACGGCAAGCACATCGTCGATTTTAAACTGACCACCAATCTGATCAAACGGGCGTTTGCAGAAACACCAGACGTGGTTGTGATGGGTGGTTTTATTGCCAGTAGTGTGCAAAACAACGAGACCACCAACCTGGGTAGGGGTGGTTCTGATTATACGGCCGCCATCCTGGCCGCCGAACTCAATGCTTCCATGTTGGAAATCTGGACCGACGTGGATGGCTTCATGACAGCCGATCCCAAGGTTATCAACAACGCCTATGTCATCGAGCAACTTACGTATGTCGAAGCCATGGAGCTATGCAATTTCGGTGCCAAGGTGATTTTCCCCCCCACCATATTTCCGGCTTTCCACAAGAACATCCCCATTCGCATCAAGAACACCTTCAACCCAGATGCTAAGGGAACCTTCATATCAGGACAGAAACCACAAAATGGGGAAGGCAAGTCCATCAAAGGTATTTCCTCCATCAGTGACACCAGCCTGATTACAGTCGAGGGTCTCGGCATGGTTGGTGTTATTGGTGTCAATCACCGCATTTTCAAAGCCTTGGCAAAAGCCGGCATATCGGTTTTTATGGTGTCGCAGGCTTCATCAGAAAACACGACGTCCATCGGCGTTCGTTCTGCCGATGCTCCACCCGCCGTTGAGGTGCTTCAGGAAGAGTTCAAGCAGGAAATCGAGATGGGAGAGATTAACCGCATTTTTGCGGAGAATGACCTGGCTACCATCGCCATTGTCGGTGAAAACATGAAGCGCACTCCCGGCATTGCCGGTAAGTTGTTCGGCACACTAGGGCGTAACGGGATCAATGTGATCGCCTGCGCCCAGGGAGCGTCGGAAACCAATATCTCGTTTGTCACCAACGTGGCGTCCTTGCGCAAGGCCCTCAACGTCATCCATGACTCTTTCTTCCTGTCCGAGTACCAGGTGCTCAACCTTTTCCTGACCGGCATAGGTACGGTAGGAGGTAGCCTGCTCGAGCAAATCAAGCAACAACAACCCTTATTGATGGCCCAAAACGGTCTCAAACTAAATGTAGTGGGTATCGCCGACGTAAACAAGGCTATCTTCAACCGGGATGGTATTAACTTGGAAAGCTACAAGGAAACCTTGTACAAGGATGGCATTCCCACAACACCGGCTCTGTTGAGGGACGAGATCCTGACGATGAACATCTTCAATTCGGTCTTTGTGGATTGCACCGCCTCGCCCGATATCGCTGCTTTGTACAAAGACCTGCTTGAGCACAACGTATCGGTCGTGGCCGCCAACAAGATTGCTGCTTCGTCCGATTACACCAATTACATGACGCTCAAAAACCTGGCACGTAAGAAAGGCATCAAATTCCTTTTTGAAACCAACGTAGGAGCTGGTTTGCCCATCATCAATACCATCAACAACCTGATTAATTCAGGGGATACGATTTTGAAAATGGAAGCGGTGCTGAGTGGTACCTTGAACTTCATATTCAACACGCTGAGCGCCAGCATACCCTTATCCAAAGCCATCAAATTGGCGCAGGAGGCCAGGTACTCCGAACCAGATCCGCGCATCGACCTGAGTGGCAAGGATGTGATTCGCAAGCTCGTTATCCTGGCCAGGGAGGCAGGCTACTCCGTAGAACAAGACGATGTGGTCAAACACCTGTTTGTGCCGGATACCTACTTCAAGGGGTCGCTGGATGATTTTTGGGCCAACATACCCCAATTGGATGCCGACTTTGAATCCAAACGCAGTGTACTGGAAGCCGAAGGTAAACGGTGGCGTTTCGTGGCCAAGATGGAAAACGGGCATTGTTCGGTGGGGCTGGAAACGGTGGCCTCCAATCATCCCTTTTATGACCTGGAGGGTAGCAACAACATCATCCTGATTACGACGGAGCGCTATTTACAGTATCCGATGATGATCAAGGGTTATGGAGCAGGAGCAAGCGTGACGGCCGCCGGTGTTTTCGCCGACATCATCAGCATCGCCAACATCCGGTAATCAAACCCAGAAACGATGAAATACCTGATTGTTTTGGGTGATGGCATGGCCGATGAGCCACTGCCTGAATTGGGCATGAAGACCCCGCTTCAGGTGGCCGACACGCCCTATATGGATTTGCTGGCCACCAAAGGGCGTAATGGTCGTCTTTCCACCATTCCCGAAGGCTTCCCCCCCGGCAGTGAGATTGCCAATATGAGCGTGTTGGGGTACGATGTGCGTACTGACTTTGAAGGTCGCGGTTCGTTGGAAGCAGCCAGTCTGGGCGTGGTACTGGAGCCTGGCGACCTGGCCTTGCGGTGTAATTTAATTTGCATCGAAGGGGACACCATTAAGAATCATTCAGCCGGCCATATTTCCAACCAGGAAGCCGGCGAACTCATACGTTACTTGAATGAATCCCTGGGCAGTCCTGACGTCCGTTTTTATGAAGGCTTTTCGTACAGGCATCTGCTGGTGATCAAGGGAGGCGACAAACGCCTTCACTGCACTCCTCCGCACGATGTGCCAGGAACCCCTTGGGCTTCGGTGTTGATACAATCCGAACATGAAGCCGCTCAAGCGACGGCCGACAGGCTCAATAAGTTGATTCGCTGTTCTCAGGCGCTGTTGGCCCAACACCCGATCAACCTCAGCCGTCAAGCTGCTGGTAAGGATATGGCCAATAGTATCTGGCCCTGGTCACCGGGCTACAAACCAGCCATGAAGACCCTGATGGAGCGCTTTCCCATCATTCAATCCGGCAGCGTCATTTCTGCTGTCGACTTAATCAAGGGTATCGGGGTTTACGCTGGTCTGACCCCCTTGTTGGTGGAAGGTGCTACCGGTTTGCATGATACCAATTACGAAGGAAAAGCGGCGGCAGCCTTACATGCGCTGAAGAAGGAGGACTTCGTATTCTTGCACGTGGAGGCATCCGATGAGGCCAGCCACGAGGGTGATGTGGCCTTGAAGATCAAAACCATTGAATACCTGGATAAACGCATCATTGGTCCGATTTACGAAGTGGTTAAATCCTGGGAGGAACCAGTGGCCATTGCCGTGCTACCCGATCACCCTACCTGGTGTCGTCTCAAGACCCACGTGAACGAACCGATACCTTTCATCCTATACAAACCGGGGGTTTCTCCCGATGCTGTTATCCGGTACGATGAATCAGCTGCCTGCGAAGGCCATTATGGCTTGCTCAGCGGTGCTGGTTTTATGGAAGCCTTGCTGCAACCTGAACAGTAGAAAAGGATAACCACGAACTAATCTGTCTAGACAAACACATTGATCATGCATTACTACAGCACTAATCGACAAGCGCCCTTGGCCAGCCTTCAAACCGCCGTTGTGGATGGTTTGGCCGTTGACAGGGGACTTTATATGCCGGAAAGCATTTCTGTTTTGCCGGCCTCCTTTTTTGAAACCATCGACCAGTTGGATTTTCAAGCCATCGCGTATCGAGTGGCCACCGCCTTTTTCGGTGACGATGTCGAACCTGAAACACTGAAAGAACTGGTCTATGAAACCCTGGCATTCGACACGCCTGTGGTCAAGGTCGCTGAAAACACCTTTAGCCTGGAATTGTTTCACGGCCCCACCTGTGCCTTCAAGGATGTGGGGGCTCGCTTCATGGCGCGCCTGTTGGGCTATTTCATCCGTAAGCAGGGGCAGACCGATGTCAATGTGCTGGTCGCCACCTCGGGTGATACGGGTAGTGCCGTTGCCAACGGCTTTTTGGGCGTAAAGGGCATCCACGTGTATGTGCTTTATCCCAAGGGTCTGGTCAGCGACATCCAGGAAATGCAGTTTACCACGTTGGGACAAAACATCACCGCCATTGAAGTAGACGGCACCTTCGACGATTGTCAGGCATTGGTCAAGTCCGCCTTTATGGATGGCGATCTCAAGGCGCACATGAACCTGACTTCGGCCAACTCCATCAATGTGGCGCGTTTTTTACCACAGGCGTTTTACTATTTCCATGCATATGCTCAACTTAAACGCCAGGGATTGGCCGACAACCTGGTGGTCTGCGTACCCAGTGGCAATTTTGGCAACCTGACTGCCGGGCTGATTGCTCAACGGATGGGCTTGCCCATCAAGCGGTTTATCGCCGCCAATAACCGCAACGATGTCTTCTTTGATTACCTGAAAACGGGTACCTATACCGCCAGACCCTCTATTCCCACCATTGCCAATGCCATGGATGTGGGTGATCCCAGCAATTTTGCCCGCATTCTTGATTTGTACGGTCATTCGCACGCGGCCATCAAGGCGGCGATCAGTGGTGCCAGTTATACGGATGACGAAATCGGCCAAACGGTCAAAGGCGTTTTTGAACAAACCGGGTATTTATTGGATCCTCACGGTGCCTGTGGATACAGAGCCTTGTCCGAACAACTGCAACCTGGTGAGGTGGGTGTTTTTCTGGAGACGGCTCATCCGGCCAAGTTCAAGGATACGGTGGAAAAATTGATTGGCCAGTCGGTTGCCATACCGGCCACGTTGAAGGCTTTCATGGCTGGCACCAAGCAGTCGGTACCCATGCCTAAGACCTTCGACGCCTTCAAGCAGTATCTATTGGAACGGTAATTTTTGCGGGGGGATGGCACCCCGACTCCGGAGGGTTGCCA
>DOBD01000306.1:0-5989 GCA_003506275.1 Bacteroidales bacterium
GGGGCAGTCTAATGGCACTGTTTTTCACGGGTCTGAATGTCCTTTGGAATCACCAGCAAATCAGTTACTATCTGTTGCTGATCATTATTCCACTCGCCATTGTTTACTTCATCTACGCAATCAGGGAAAAGAAGGTGAAAGATTTCTTCCTGTCGTCGGCTCTTTTGCTGGTCATCGCTGCCATCGCCGTCTTACCTGCGGCAGACCGTTTGATTCCAACGGCAGACTACTCGAAAGAAACCATGCGTGGAGGGGCTGTGCTCCAGCAAACGGTTACCGGTGAAAAAACGGGCAAATCGGGGTTGGACATTGATTACGCATACCAATGGAGTTACGGCCGGTTGGAAACCATGACCCTCCTTATTCCCAACTTTTATGGAGCCAGCTCCCACTATAATGTGGGCAGGGACTCCAAAACCTACGAGGCCCTCAAACAAACAGGTCAGGCTGAACAAATCAGCAAGCACGCTCCCATGTACTGGGGTGACCAACCATTCACCTCTGGCCCCGTCTATATGGGCGCCATTATCTGCTTCCTCTTCATTCTTGGCTTATTTGTGGTGAAAGGTCCTGAAAAATGGTGGCTATTGGTGGCCACCGTGCTGTCCATCATTTTATCCTGGGGAAAGAACTTCATGTTTGTCAATGAATTTCTGTACAACTACCTACCTCTTTACAATAAGTTCAGAGCACCCTCCATGGCGCTGGTCATGGCTGGCGTGACCATGGTCGGCCTGGCCATCATTGCCCTTAGGGACATCATGAAGACTGGAGATAAGAAAGCCTTGATCAAACCACTCTACTATTCAACCGGCATTACCGGAGGCATCTGTTTGATCTTTGCACTTTTAGGAGGTAGTTTGTTTGATTTTACAGCTGCCAGTGATGCCAATTATCCTCAATGGCTGTTGGCGGCCTTTGTTGAAGACCGCCAAGGGATGTTGACGGGCGATGCCTGGCGTTCATTGCTGCTGATTATCCTGACGGCGGGCGGCTTATGGCTCTATTTGAACGACAAGCTAAAGGCGTCATACCTGCTGGTGCTGGTTGGTTTATTGGTATTGATCGACATGTGGACAGTTGACAAACGGTTCCTGAACGATGATCATTTTATGCCCAAACAGGTGGCAAAGGCTATTAAACCTACCCAGAACGACCTGTTGATCCTTCAGGATAAAGATCCCAACTACAGGGTGCTTAACCTGACGACCAATACCTTCAACGAATCGACCACCTCCTATTTCCACAAATCGATCGGAGGGTACAGCCCCGTCAAGTTACGTCGTTACCAGGATATCATCGACTTCTACCTGTCCAACAGGGGTATCAACATGAACGTTCTGAATATGTTGAACACCAAATATGTCATCGTTCCTGCAGAACAAGGATCAACCGTTCAGCAAAATCCGGGCGCACTGGGTAACGCTTGGTTTGTAGACAGCCTGCTTTGGGTAGATACACCGGATGATGAGATTCATGCCCTGGCCAACTTCAATCCGGCCAAACTCGCCGTCATCGACAAGACCTGGAAAGATCAAGTGACGGTCGATCCCATCGTGACGGGTGATACAGCCTCCATTGTCCTGACACAGTATACACCTGGTAAACTAAGCTATCAAAGTCAAAGCGACAAAACCAGGGTGGCCGTCTTCTCTGAAGTCTTTTATAAAACCTGGCGCGCCACCATTGATGGCAAGGAGGCCACTCCTATCCGAGTAAATTACCTCCTGAGAGGGTTGGAGATCCCGGCAGGCAAACATGAAGTGATTTTTGAATGCGTAGATGAACTGTATCTCAAATCCGCCAAGGTGTCCATCTATGGATCAATTCTCGTCGGTGTGGTTTTGTTGGCCTTGATTGCCTTGATCATCATTGGTTTCTTCAAGAAGAAAACGGCTTAACCTCACACACGACTATGACTCGACTTGGGGAGCGTCTCCCAACTGGGATCGCTCCCTAAGCCAGTTTGTCATTTCAACTGGTTTCGTCTGGTCGAGGTTGGTACAGATGCCAAACTCAGCCACTTCAAGGGAGGCGGTTTTATCCCATACCAACTTAAGCGGGACTTGGCCGAAGTAGGAAGCCCATTGTGAGAAGGTACTGGGAGGGCCAACAATCAGATCACAACAAGACAAGCCATAGAGATCTTCCATGGATTCGGATTGAGGTATACTGAAAGCCTCCACGCCCTGAAAGGCTGACAAATCGATGGGTTCATCCGAGCACAGCAAACAACGTAGCGTATAGCCCATACTCTCCACCTGTTGGCTTATTTGGCGTATGAACGTCAGGTATTCAGCATCGCTGTAATAAAAACGCCCATCATGGAAGTATCTGTAATCTCGCTTTCTCAGGTGTACCCCTAATAGGATTGTACCCTTGGAGCGATATCCTTCCAATAGACCATCGACCCGTTTCACAACGGCATCAGACGGACGAAAAAGGCGTACTGCCAACTGCCGAGTGTGCTCATCGTGGGGTTCCAAACGGTGATCCCAGGCAATCACGAGAGAACACCCTCTCTTATGTTGTTCCAGGGTGTTCTTGTAGGTAAACCGGCCGTTTTTAAATAGCCGCTTAATGATTTTCATCACCTGAACGTACACGACACCCTCGGGCAACAAACGCAGGCGACGAAAGCCTCGGGAGTCAGTATAATTAGGAAAATGGGCTGAATAAGCCTCAAAAAATAACACGACAACGCGCTCTCCGGTCAAACGGTGGTGTTGCAACAACGGTAGAAATCCCCACAAGCGGTTGCATAGTTGTCCTTCAGTATCTACGACAATGATCATAACGTAAGATTGGTGTCGATTATTCTCATTCAACAAAGATACGGTTTTGATTTTTTTCAACAACCTTGCCTTCATCTCTGTGTTAATCCTTACATTTGCCAAAACCTGATAACAGTCATGTCCACCCATGAAATACACAGACACACCCCGAAGAAGGAAAAGCGTTGGATCAGTACTGGCAGGTTGTCTTGCCTGTATCTATCCGCCCAGATGGCACCATGCATGTTCATTGGCCATAGATAGCTTTTTCACGCATTGGATGTCGAGCCAATTTGAACAGTTGGGCAACAAGGTGTTGCTTCGTCGACCTTTAAACGTGGTAGGGGCTGGCAATATGCGTATCGGCGATGCCTCTACCGTGGGTAAAGGATCCACACTTTCTGCTTGGAAAACAACTGGATTAGCCATGAAGGGCCTCATTNNGGTCACGACACCCATATCGGAGAATACGCACATATAACCTGTGCCCACCATATTGTCATCGGAAATCATGTACTCACCGGGCGGTGGATTACCATCACGGATAATGCGCACGGGGAATACACGGCAGCGATGTTAGAATGCCCTCCCATCGATCGACCGATTACCTCCAAAGGAGCTGTCATCATCGGTGACAAGGTATGGTTGGGCGATAAAGTGACCATTCTCTCTGGAGTAACCATCGGTGATCAGGCCATTGTGGGGGCTAATGCTGTCGTCACGTCGGATGTTCCATCCAGGGCCATCGTTGCTGGAAATCCGGCAAGAATCATCAAAGTACTGGAAGACTAACAATAGTATAGGATGATGCCAGTGATGGCCTCTTATGATTCTGGTTACTCAAGACTCCTCGACAACCTGTTGAAGGGCTTTCTTCAAGGCTTCCAGATAGCCTTTACCAAAGCGTAAATCCGGTTCCAGGTAATTACCTTCCCCCCATTCGTTCCATGATTTGATAAAAATGAGGTTTTCCTCGCTGGGCTTGTCTTTTACTTTGCGGAACATGCCTGTCAAGAAGTTGAACCAGTTGGAAGGGTTGCTGTTGATCATGACATCGCCCCTCCTGCCACTACGTGGTGTGTGATCAAAGTTGGGAATCAGACAGGGCAAGATGGTTTTATCAACGGGTGTATGCGACAAGGACGTCCTGACATAATCGTTGTAGTCAATCAGGCGGGGTATACGGAACACATCATGAAGCAACTGAAAGAGGAATCGGGGTGCGGAGCGGCGCAGAAAAGCCAGATCGTATATCAAGGCGTCGTAACCTTGAGCCAACAGGGGTTTTATTGCCTGTTTCCTGAAACAAATGGTCACCATGTACATCCCATCAAAACCATGTTCTTTTGCCAACCGATTCCAACAGGTCAGGAAGGTGTCTGTCTGTTTGAGCTCGGTCGGAGAAAAGACACCAAAAATCGGTTTATTGCCCACTTTCATATACCGTTTATCCTTGAAAGCAGGCAACATGGCCTTAAAATGAGCGATGAAATCGTCTTCTCCCGGGTAGGTTTGTTCGATGAGCAAGCGATCCGGTTCATCCTTATTCCACGTCTTGGCATACCAGGAATGATTGGCCCAACACAAACAAAAGGGATAATCGGGCTTTCCACTGGATAGCACTTCCTCGAAAGGGCGCTCTAATAAACGCTGACCGGCAAACCAATAATGCCAGTAACAGAAACCCTCAATACCAGCCTCTTTGGCCAGTTCAGCCTGAGCTTCCCTCACTTCGGGCAAACGCAGGTCGTAATACCCTAATTCGCCCGGCACCTTGGGTTGTTGATGACCGGGAAACAACGCTTTTGCTTTGCCAACATTGGTCCACTCTGTGAATCCCTTGCCCCACCAGGCGTCGTTTTCCGGAACCGGATGGTACTGGGGGAGGTAAAAGGCAACCAACCTTGGTTTGTTGCCAGCTTGTCCTGTATCATTGGACAGAGGATTGAGCCGTGTTTTCATGGGCAAGCTGTGGCGGCTTTCCGTCTATCAATACCTGTAATGGTCTGCTTTATACGGGCCATTGACATCAACACCGATGTAGGCGGCTTGTTCAGGAGTAAGCGTGGTCAACTTAACACCAATGCGTTCAAGGTGGAGGCGGGCTACTTCTTCATCCAACTGCTTGGGCAAACGGTATACACCTACCTCATGGTTCTTGGTCCAAAGCTCTATCTGAGCCAGTGTCTGGTTGGTGAATGAATTGCTCATTACAAAAGACGGGTGACCGGTGGCACAGCCTAAATTTACCAGGCGACCGTCAGCCAACAAGATCAGGGAGTGTCCGTCAGGGAAGAAGTATTGGTCAACCTGAGGTTTGATGTTGCGGTGTTTGATGCCAGGATAATTCTTGAGTTTCTCGACCTGGATTTCGTTGTCGAAATGCCCAATGTTGCAAACGATAGCACTGTCATTCATCTTTAACATGTGCTCCAGCCTAATGACGTCACAGTTGCCGGTAGTGGTAACATAGATGTTGCCTTCGGGTAGCGCGTCTTCCACAGGCTTGACTTCAAACCCTTCCATGGCTGCCTGCAGGGCACATATAGGATCAATTTCGGTTACGATAACCCTGGCTCCATAGGTGCGCATGGAATGTGCACAACCTTTGCCCACATCGCCATAACCGCAGACCACCACAACTTTGCCGGCCAGCATAATGTCGGTGGCACGCTTGATGCCATCGGCCAATGATTCGCGGCAACCGTACAAATTGTCAAATTTTGACTTGGTCACAGAATCGTTCACATTGAAGGCAGGGAAGAGTAGCTCACCCCCCTCCATCATCTGATAAAGTCTATGTACACCGGTCGTCGTTTCTTCCGAAACACCCTTGATGTCGGCCACACGCTTGGTCCAGAAAGTGGCATCGTCAGCCAGCATGGCCTTCAACAGGGAAGTCAAGGCCCGTTCGTCTTCGGTATGAGTCGGTTGTTCCAAAACGGCTGCTTCTTTTTCGGACTTGAATCCCAAATGACACATGAGGGTGGCATCGCCTCCATCGTCCACAATTAGCGTGGGGCCTTTACCTCCGGGGAAATTCAAGGCTTGCAAGGTGCACCACCAATATTCATCCAATGTCTCACCCTTCCAGGCGAAAACGGGTACGCCTGCAGCAGCCACGGCAGCAGCCGCATGATCCTGGGTGGAATATATATTACAACTTGCCCAACGCACGTCTGCGCCCAAGGCTTTGAGTGTTTCGATGAGTACGG
>DOBD01000306.1:6016-8115 GCA_003506275.1 Bacteroidales bacterium
CCGGCATTTCAACTTCTGCCAACTCAATTTCCTTACGACCAAAATCGGCCAGTTTAAGATCGGCCACTCTATATGGCTCATTTGAAAAGAGAGGAAACGATGTCATGTAATTGATTATTATCGATGATTATGGAATATAACGTTGAGCTAAAATGAAATGCAAAGATACAAAAACCGCCAAACTATCTGTAACTTTGAACACTGCTTTTAACAGATAACCATGACCCATCCACCGCTTATCAGCTTCATCACCGTCACGTATCAGGCGGCCAGTATGCTTTCGCCTACGCTGGACAGACTGCTTGCTCAATCCAGTGCCTCCTTTGAATGCCTTGTCATCGATGGCGGATCCAACGATGGCACCGTCGACGTCATTACAACCTATGCTACGCGTTTTCAAGAAAAGGGAATACCCTTTCGCTGGATCAGCGAGTCAGACAAAGGGCTCTACGATGCCATGAACAAAGGATTAGTCATGGCAGAAGGTAGCTATGTATGGTTCATGAACGCTGGTGACAGGTTGGCTTCTGAAGACACCCTCCATCTACTTGAAAAGGGATTAAAAGAAGTTGGAAAAGAATTGATGGATCATGAGCAAGAACAGCTACCCGACTTCATGTATGGTGAAACCATGATTGTAGACGCTACTTATGGTATCGTGGGTCCCAGGCGATTGAAGGCTCCAACCAACTTGACCTGGAAACACTTCAGATGGGGTATGTTGGTCTGCCATCAGGCCATGTTGGTCAAGCGAACCATGGCACCGCCTTTTAACACATCTTACCGCTTTTCTTCCGACTATGATTGGGCTATCCGCTGCCTGAAGGCTTCCAGGCATATTCACAACACCGGACTTGTGCTGTGCGAATTCATGGAAGGGGGTTTGACAAAACAAAAAATGTCCCTCTCTCTTAAAGAACGGTATGCCATCATGGCAAAAAACTATGGCTACGTCTCGACCACTTTACTACACGGTTGGTTCTTTATACGGGCCGCTTGGTTCAAATTACAGCATGGCTGGATGTAATCAGGCTCAATTTTCTAAAAATTCGTTTTTTTTGCCTTTTCCTGTAGCGTTTTACGCAGGATTTTCATCTGTAAAGAAAAGCCCCCGCGTGGCGGAGGCCTTTCTGGTTGAGAAACTCTTTTTAATTTCCTCTATATACAGTCGAGCCGTTCCAACGTGAGTTGCAACGGCTTCTTTTTTGACTACACCACGTAGGTGGTTGAAGCGGTATCGCCTCCCTTGCCCGTCCAGTTGGTATGGAAGAATTCACCCCTGGGTTTGTCCACACGTTCGTAGGTATGAGCCCCGAAATAGTCGCGTTGAGCCTGGAGCAAATTGGCTGGCAAACGACCGCTGCGGAAACCGTCGAAGTAGCAGAGAGCCGATGTCAAGGCAGGNNACTGGAATACCTTGTGACAACGCCGTTGCGCAGACACGCCTCCATCCGGCTTGAGCTTTTTCCACTTTTTCCTTGAAATAGGGATCCAGCAACAGGTTGTGCAGTTCCGGATTCTTGTCAAAAGCCTTCTTGATGTCACCGAGGAAGACGGAACGGATAATGCAACCACCACGCCACATCAGGGCAATACCTCCGTAATTCAGGTTCCAGCCGTATTCCTTGGCGGCTTCCATCATCAGGTTGTAGCCTTGGGCATAGGAAATGATCTTGGCAGCAAACAATGCGTCTTTCAAATCGGCTATCATGGCTGCTTTGTCTCCTGCAAACGTGGTCTTGGGACCATTCAAGTACGTGGAAGCTTCCACCCTTAGGTCTTTTTGAGCCGACAAGCAACGGGCAAATACGGATTCACCGATCAACGTCAATGGTATTCCCAAATCAAGGGCAGCAACACCCGTCCACTTACCTGTGCCTTTCTGGCCGGCTGTATCCAGGATTTTATCCACCAGTGGTTTCCCGTCGGTGTCCTTGTAGGCCATGATGTCACGGGTAATCTCAATCAAATAGGAATCCAGGTCACCTTGGTTCCACACTTTGAATACCTCGTGCATCTCATCGGCCGACATACCCAGCAAGTCTTTCATCACTTGGTAGGCCTCACAGATAATTTGCATGTCACCGTATTCGATGCCG
>DOBD01000046.1 GCA_003506275.1 Bacteroidales bacterium
ACCACCACCGGCATTTTGAGCACGTTGCCGCTCATGGCCTGCCATTTGGGCAACTGATTGAAGAGTTCGTCTCCACTCCTGCCGATGAAGTCGCAGTACATGATTTCAGGAATGACACGGCCGCCACACATGGCGTAACCGATGGCCGTACCCACGATGGCGGCTTCGGATATGGGGGAATTGAAGAGTCTGTGGTAAGGCAGGGCTTCGGTCATGCCGCCATACACGGCAAAGGCACCACCCCAGTCTCTGTTTTCCTCACCATAGGCCACCAGGGAGGCATCTTTGTAGAAGCGGTCCATGATGGCTTCGAAGATACCGTCGCGGAGTTGGTATTGTTTCATCTTGCTGAACGGTTTGCCGTCGGCGTCGAAGGCGAAGCGTTCCTTGGCGGCAATTTTCTTGACCCGGCTGTTTTCAGACAGGGGTTGCAGTACATCGGGCGTGGCGGAGGAAAAGGCATCTACTGAACCGTTGGAGAACATCATCTCACTGATAACTTCAGGATTCTTCATGTGTGGAGACACCTCATCATCAATGGCTTTAACCAGCATTTCATGAATCAATGCTTTAACATCAAGCCAGGTGGCTTCCACGTCTTTTTCCGTGGCGACACCGGCTTCCACCAGTTGCTTGCCATAGGTAGCGATGCAATCCTGTGCTTCCCAGGCTTCCACTTCTTCCTTGGTGCGGTACGAGGAGGCATCCGAAGGGCTGTGACCGCTGTAACGGTAGGTCAGCACATCGAGGAGCACGGGGCCACGCTTTTCTTCCAGAATGACGCGTTTGCGACGGTAGGCATCGATTACGGCCAGCGGATTATAACCGTCCACCCGTTCGGCGTGCATCTGGTCGGGGTTAAGACCGGCGCCAATGCGGGCGGCAACACCGTACCCCATGGTTTCGCCACAGGTTTGACCACCCATGCCGTATTGATTGTTCATGATGTTCACAATCAAGGGCAAACCACCCTTCATATCGCCTTCCCACAGCTCGTTGAACTGGTCCATGGTGGCGAAGGAAAGGCCTTCCCAGACGGGACCGCAGGCCATGGAGGCGTCACCGATGTTGGCGACCACCAGACCGGGTTTGCGGTTGACTTTCTTATACAGGGCAGCTCCTACGGCAATATCGCCGGAGCCACCGACGATGGCGTTGTTGGGGTACACACCAAAGGGGGTGAAAAAGGCGTGCATGGAGCCGCCCAAGCCTTTGTTAAAGCCGGTTTCACGGGCAAAGATCTCGGCCAGTGTTCCGTAGACCAGAAAGCGGCGTGCCAGTTCTTTGGTCGTGCCTTTGAAGCCTTTGCTGACAATCTTGAGGATGGTACCGTCGAAGAAGTTCTCCATGACAGACTGCAAGTAGGCATCGTCCGACTGATGAATGGCACTCATGCCCTTAGCCAGGATTTCTCCGTGACTGCGGTGGCTGCCGAAAATGAAATCGTCGACACTCAGGGTGTAGGCCATACCGACGGCAGCCGACTCCTGCCCGATGGACAGGTGAGCGGGGCCGGGATGATTGTAAGGCACGCCCTGGTATTCTCCTTTGGTTTTGATCAGGTTGAGCATGGTCTCAAACTCGCGGATCAGGACCATGTCGTGGAAAATGGCTTTCAACTGGTCGTCGGTGAAATTCGCCCTTTCTTCCTGCATGGTTTTGCTGTACTGGTTGACAGGAATGGGCTCAAAGGTCAGCATGGATGGTTGACGCACGCTGCTCGGATCGATAAATTGTGACTTAGGCATATGTTTGATCGTTAATTGTTACTTGGTTTCAGAAGGCAAACAGGGTTTCCTTCAGGATTTCACTGACGGTGGGGTGCGGGAACACCACCTCCTTGAGGGCGTCGAGGGTCATTTCCTGTTCGATGGCCAGGCAAGCGCCGTAGATCATTTCGCTGCTGGGGTTACCCAATAGGTGCACACCCAGCACCTCACCGTAACGGGCACCCAGAATGACCTTGCAAAGGCCGCTGCCGCCTTCGTTTTCGGCGATGAAGCGTCCGGCGTAGGCCATAGGTAGCTTGGCCACTTTAACCTCAATGCCCTGTGCCTTGGCGGCTTCTTCGGTGAGGCCGACACCGGCCACTTCAGGATTGGTGTAGACCACGCCGGGAATGGCGTTGTAGCGCATGTGATCGGTTTTACCCAGGAGGTTGTTGACCACCACCTCTCCTTCCCGACTGGCGGTGTGCGCCAACAGGGAGAAACCGGTGACGTCGCCGGCGGCGAAGACGTTGGGCACATTGGTGCGTAGACGATCGTCTACCTTAATACCGCCCTTGACGAGTTCGACACCCAGGTTTTCCAGGCCAAAGCCTTTGGTAACAGGGCGACGGCCTACGCTGAGTAGGATTTTTTCACCCTGTACGCTGTTGGTCTGACCATTGGCTTCAAACCAGACGGTGTCGTCAGCCACTTTGGTTACCTTGGAAGAGAGGTGGAAGGTGATGCCTTTTTTGGCATATTGTTCGCGCAACAGCGCGCTGAGTTCCGTATCGAGACCACCAAGAATTTCCGGTAGCATCTCAACCACCGTCACTTTGGTGCCCAGACTGTTGTAAAAGCTGGCAAACTCCATACCGATGACACCGCCGCCGATGATGACCAGAGAGGCTGGTTGTTCCTTGAGGGCCAGGATTACACGGTTGGTCAAGATGCGGTCGCCGGCTTCTACCAGGCCGGGTATGGGGGGCACGGCGGCTTCCGACCCGGTGC
>DOBD01000111.1 GCA_003506275.1 Bacteroidales bacterium
GATGAATTTCGGCTTCAACTTGTTCAGCTTATCCACGATTTTCTTACCCATGGCTTTACGTAGTTCATCAGACTGACCTCTGGTAAAATTAGCCAACAAACGCGAGAGTAACATCACCTGTTCCTGGTACACCGTAATACCATAAGTATCTTTTAGGTAACGCTCCATCACAGGTATGTCGTAGGAGATAGGCTCTCTCCCGTGTTTGCGAGCAATGAAGGAAGGAATGTAATCCATGGGGCCAGGCCTGTACAAGGCGTTCATGGCAATCAGGTCTTCAAACGAAGTGGGTTTAAGCTCCCTGAGGTATTTCTGCATCCCCGACGATTCAAACTGGAACGTACCTACCGTATTACCGGCACTGTATAGCTCAAACGTTTTGGGATCTTCCAGGGAAATGGTGTTGATGTCAATATCCAAGCCCTTCGACAACTTGATGTTGGCCAAGGCATCCTTGATGATGGACAGGGTTTTGAGTCCCAGGAAGTCCATCTTGATCATGCCCGTTTCTTCGATAACAGAGCCCTCGTATTGGGTCACGAGGAGTTTCTCGCCGGTTTCTTTGTCATCGGCCGTACTGACGGGCACCCAGTCGGAGATATCATCCCTGCCGATGATGACCCCGCAGGCGTGCACCCCGATGTTACGCACATTGCCTTCCAGCATCTGAGCGTACTTCATGGTGTCGCGCAATACGGGATTGGGTGATTCGGCTGCTTCCTGTAATTCAGGGACAAACTTGATGGCGTTTTTCAGGTTGACTTTCTTGACATCGGGGATCTTGTCGGGCACCAACTTGGACAGCCTGTCCGACTCAGCCAAGGGCAAACGCTGCACCCTGGCCACATCCTTAATGGCCGATTTCGCAGCCATGGTGCCATAGGTGATGATGTGAGCCACTTTTTCCTTACCGTATTTTTCTTCCACCCAACGCAACACCTGACCCCTGCCGTCGTCGTCAAAGTCGATGTCAATATCAGGCATGGAGATACGA
This sequence comes from Bacteroidales bacterium, assembly GCA_003506275.1. Classification (GTDB taxonomy): domain Bacteria; phylum Bacteroidota; class Bacteroidia; order Bacteroidales; family UBA1402; genus UBA8389. The sequence goes on from DOBD01000111.1 coordinate 995, forward strand.
TCGGGATTGAGGAAACGCTCAAACAGCAGGTCATACCGTATGGGGTCTACCTGAGTGATGCCCAGACAATAGGCCACTACCGAACCGGCGGCCGAACCTCGACCCGGTCCCACTGATACCCCCATGTTTCTGGCTGCGGTCGTAAAATCCTGCACGATAAGAAAATAACCGGGGAAACCCATGGTCTTGATCACATCCAACTCAAAGTCTATCCGTTCTTTCACCTCCTCCGTTATGTCAGGATACAGGCGTTCTGCCCCCTTGTACGTTAGATGGCGCAAATAGTCATCGTCGTTGTCAAACCCTTCTGGCAGGACGAAATTGGGCATGATGGGCTTATGGTCGATGGAATAGAGACTTACCTTGTCGGCAATTTCCAGGGTCGTTGCCAAGGCTTCCGGATAGGCAGCAAACACCTCGTTCATTTCAGCCTGGGTTTTGAGCCATTCCTGCTTGGTATAGGCCATGCTACCTGGATCGTCCAGGTCACGGCCTGTGTTCAGACAAATCAAGCGATGATGGGCTTCGGCATGTTCCTCATCTACAAAATGAACATCGTTGGTGGCGATGAGTTTAACCCCGTACCTGGCGGATAGTTCAACCAGCCGTTCATTGACGGCCTGTTGTTTGGGATAGGTGTCGTGGGCCGCGTTTTCAACGGTGGGTTTGTGCAGTTGCAGCTCCAGGTAGAAATCATCACCAAACACTCGTTGGAACCACTCTACAGAGGCTTCTGCCAAATCCATGCGGCCGTTGGAAATGTGCCTGGGTATTTCACCACCCAGACAGGCCGAGCAGGCAATCAAGCCTTCATGGTATTTTTCCAGCTCTTCGTGGTCTGTCCTGGCGCAATAGTAGTACCCTTCGGTCCAGGCATGCGATACAATTTTCATCAGGTTCTTGTACCCCTGGTAATTCTTGGCCAACAGAATCAGGTGCCAGCCTCTGGCATCTTCCTTGACTTCCTTGCGCTGTTGCAGGCGTCCGTTCCTGGCTACGTAAACCTCACAACCGATGATGGGCTTGAACCACTCCTCTTCCGGTTTGCCGCTGTTTTTCTTGGTGACATAATTAATGAATTCCTTGACACCAAACATGTTTCCGTGGTCCGTCAGCGCCAGGGCTTTCATGCCATCGCCCATGGCTTTATCCACCAAGGCTGGGATAGAGGCTTGACCGTCCAGGACGGAGAATTGGGAATGCACGTGCAGATGAACGAAGGGCGTCATAGTCAATCGGTTAAAAAAAAGCGAAAACGCGACTTAAAGATACGCCCAAAACGCGAGTCGGCAAGGGCGCCCGCCAAAAAGTTATCAACAAAGGACGAGGTGTGTAAAGATTTTGTTGTCTGCTGAATTAGCCGTACTTTTGCCCCGATTTGCCGGAGCCTATGATTCGAACCCTGCGCATGACCATACACAAGGAAGGCCGCAAACTGCTGCTCTGGTTGTTTGTCGGTTTGTTGACTCTTGATGGGCTGGTATGGATATTTGGGGGGCACCTTGCTTTTGTCATCACCTTGACGATTTCTGTCTTTCTGTTCCTGTTTATCACCAATTTTTTCAGAAGCCCAAAACGGATCTGTCAACCGGCCCCCGGGGACATCTTGGCTCCTGCCGACGGCAAAGTAGTGGTCATTGAGCGGGTGTTTGAAGACGGTTTGCTCAAGGAAGAGCGCCTCCAACTTTCCATCTTCATGTCCGTATTCAACGTTCATGCCAACTGGTACCCCATCGAGGGCGAGGTGGTGCACTACAGTCACCAGAACGGCAACTTTCTGGCCGCCTACCTACCCAAGTCGAGTACGGAAAACGAACGCTCCACGGTGCTGATACGCTCTTCATTCAGCCAACAGACCCTACTGGTGCGTCAAATTGCCGGAGCCCTGGCCAGACGCATCGTCACCTACGCCTATACAGGCAAGCAGGCCCGTTTCAATGAGCACCTGGGCTTTATCAAATTTGGTTCCAGAGTTGATCTCTTCTTCCCCCTTGACGCCGTGGACATCCTGGTGAAGCATGGAGACATGACGAAAGGCAACAAGACAGTCATCGCCCGTTGGAAAAACGAGGCCACTGAAACAACATCAAAAATATGATTACCAAGCATATACCGAACGCCCTCACCTGCCTCAACCTGGTGGCAGGGTGTGCGGCCATCACCCTGGCGTTTCAGGGACAGTTTCAAGCCGCCGCCTTGTTTATCCTTGCCGCAGCCGGTTTGGATTTTCTGGACGGCATGGCAGCCCGTCTGCTACAGGCCTATTCTCCCATTGGCAAAGAGTTGGATTCCCTCTCCGATGTCGTCAGTTTCGGGGTGGCACCAGCCATGCTGCTGTACATCTACCTGCAAACTGGCGCACAGACTACAGGGGCTTCAGAAGCCTGGGCCTGGATGGCATTCCTGCTTCCTGTGGCCTCCGCCCTGCGCCTGGCCAAGTTTAACCTGGACGAACGCCAATCCACGGTGTTCCTTGGTCTACCCACCCCGGCCAACGGCTTGTTTTGGGCCTTTGCCGTGGGCTTCGGCCTTGAACAATGGCTGACCATCCCCATCCACCCAGGCTTTTTCCTCCCCGCCGTGTTGGTCATGGCCGGTTTAATGGTCGCCGAAGTTCCTATGTTCTCCTTGAAAATCAAACAGTTGAGATCCAAGGAAAACAGACCTGTCTACTTATTCCTGTTGGGCTGCCTGCCCTTGATCCTTTTACTGGGATGGAGCGGACTGGCTGCCTGCATCACCTGGTACATTGTGCTGGCCCTCATCCTTCCTCGGTCATGGAAATAGTGCTGATACTCGTTTTGTTGTTTGTCATCCTGCCCGCTGTAGGTGGGTGGTTGTTGCGCGCCTGGCTACGTCGTTCATTCAATCGGTTCAACCGAGAGGCCGGCAACAACGAAGCTAACACCAGTGGAAAAACGGCCAATGGCTCCCGAAAAAACCGCCAAAAAGTATTTACTCAAGAAGATGGCGAGTACGTCGATTACGAAGAAATCAAGTCCCCCAACGAACCACCAAAAACACCGCCCGCATGATCCTGCGCACACTGTTGCCGATTTTGTTCAGCCTGACCGTTCTCACCACGGCCAACGCTGTCACCCTTAGCGGCCACATTGTGGACGCCAATACAGGGGAAACCCTCATCAACGCCTCTGTCTTTGACAGAACATCGGGAAAAGGCACGGTTACCAACCCCTACGGCTTTTATTCACTGACCCTGCCCGGCCCCACCATGTTGGTCCGTTTTTCCTACGTAGGCTATTCCCAACAAACCGTACCCTTGACATTGACCAAGGACACCGTGGTCAACATCCGATTNNGATTGGTACCATCCACCGAATTGAGCGAGGTAACGGTTTGGGGAGGTGACCACAAGGAGACGGGGGTAAAGGGCTCTCAAATGAGTACGGTACAAATACCGGCCTCCCAGATCAAAGCCATCCCCACGCTTTTCGGGGAAGCCGACCTGATCAAGGCCCTGCAGCTGCTACCCGGCGTTCAGGCAGGCACAGAAGGGTCAGCCGGCATGTACGTACGAGGCGGTGGTCCCGATGAAAACCTACTCCTGCTCGACGGTGTGCCCGTATACAACGTCAATCACCTGTTCGGTTTTTTCTCCGTATTCAACACGGACGCCATCAAGAATGTCACCCTGTACAAAGGCAGTTTTCCGGCCAGGTTTGGCAGCCGATTGTCCTCCGTGGTGGACATTCGCATGAACGATGGCAACGACCAATCCTACCACGGCAATGTCTCGGTGGGCCTGATTGCCTCCCGATTCAACCTGGAAGGCCCCATCATCAAGGGAAAAACCACCTTTAATGTGTCCTTGCGCCGTACCTATGCCGACATCCTGGCGCAGCCTGTGATCAAACTAGCCGCCGCATCCGCCGACGAAGGCCTTAGCCGTATGTCAGCCGGATATTACTTCTATGACTTCAACGCCAAACTGAGCCACATACTCTCCGACAGAGACAGGCTCTACTACAGCCACTACATGGGTGACGACGCCATTTACGCCGGTTTCAGGACCCATTACAAGGAAGGTGGCAACCTGACTGAAGAAGGCCGGATGAAGATGAACTGGTATTGGGGCAACCTTATTTCGGCACTACGTTGGAACCGGGTCATCACCAACAAGCTGTTCATGAACACCACGGCATCCTTCACGCGCTACCGTTTCGANNTCGGCAACCATTTTGAACAGGAACAGCGCAATCCACCCGCATATTTCAAGGAAGACCAAACGGTGGGGTATATGTCAGGCATCACCGACTATACGGCCAAGGTTGATTTCGATTACCTGCCCACCCCCGACCACGACATCAAGTTCGGTGCCAGTTATACCAACCACACCTTTAGACCCGGTGTTTCCGTGGCAAAGATGAGTTCCACCGATACGACGGCCTTCAACCTGGATACCATCATCGGTGACAAGAACGTACGCTCCCACGAATTTCAGGCCTATGTGGAAGACAATATGAGCCTGGGCGACCTGGTCAAAGCCAACATCGGTTTGCACTACTCGACTTTTACCGTCCAGCAAACCTTCTATCACTCCCTGCAACCCCGACTTGGCCTGCGTTTTCTGATCAGTGACAAGTTGTCGGCCAAACTAGGCTACGCCACCATGAGTCAGTACATCCACCTCTTGTCCAACAGCAGCGTCAGCCTGCCCACCGACTTATGGGTGCCGGTGACCAAACGCATTAAACCCATGTCCTCCAGGCAAGTGTCAGCCGGCCTGTTCTATAACTTGCTCGATGAAATCGACCTCTCCCTGGAAGCCTACTACAAAACCATGGACAACCTCATCGAGTACAAGGATGGCGCCAGCTTCATGGGATCCAGCACAGGTTGGGAAGACAAAGTCAACATGGGCAGGGGATGGGCTTACGGGATTGAATTCCTGGCACAGCGCTCTTTCGGTAAAACGACAGGTTGGCTGGGCTATACCTGGGCCAAGTCGGAACGACTCTTTGACAGACCCGGACAGGAAATCAATGGCGGACGGGTATTCCCGGCCAAGTACGACAGGCGTCACGATGTAAGTCTGACCGTGACCCACAACCTGAGCGAGCGCATAGACATCTCCGGCACCTGGGTGTACAGCAGTGGCAATTGCGGCACTTTGGCGATGCAGGAATACGACGGTCTGGATATCCCCGACGCCCAGGGTTGGTATAGTAACAACGGTCACATCAACAGCCGCAACAACTACCGTTTCAACCCCTATCACCGCCTGGATCTGGGCATCAATTTCCACAAGCAAAAAAAACACGGCATCCGCACCTGGAGTATCAGCGTGTACAACGCGTACAATAACCTCAACCCTTTCCTTGTCTATCCCAACAGTGACTACCTCTACGACCGCATCAACAACCGCTACGTGGAAGTGAAAAAGCTGACCCAGTTGTCCATCTTCCCCATCATTCCTTCTCTGAGTTATTCCTACAAATTTTGACCCGTATGAAACGCCTGCTCCCCTTGCTATGCCTGATGGCCCTGCTGGCCGCTTGTGAAAAGGACATCGAGTTTGATGGTGCCGTCACTGAGCCCATGCTGGTCCTCAATGCCGTGGCCCTTCCGGACACCACTCTGGCCGTCGATGTCACTGAAAGCCGTTTTTTCCTTGTGTCTCAGGACACGTTCACCACTGTCAAGAATGCCACTGTCGCATTATTCGTAAACGGAACGTTCAGGGAAAACTGTGTCCACCAAAACAATGGTCGCTATATCAGCAGTTATCGTTTTTCAGAAGGCGATCATATTCGGTTGTCCGTTTCCGCTCCTGGATTGCAGACAGTTTCAGCCGAAACGATGATTCCCTTGCGTCCTGTCATAGAACGCATCGACACCAGCCTCAGCGTCATGGAGGCTTATCCCATCAGCAACAACTATTATTATGACCCCCAAAGCCAGTCGTACGTCGGCGACACGTCTGGTTGGAGCCTCCATTACAAAATGACCATCGCCCTGACGTTCAAGGATCCAGGTGGACAATCCGATTACTACCGACTGATTGTCAAACGCCAACGGGATTATTACCAGGAGGGATACTATGAGCAAGTCTGGTTCTCGAAGGATGATATCGTATTCGGCGAGACCGAAACCGGCATGGAAGACTTATTTGATATGGGAACCTACAATTACTACGGCACCTTCACCGATGAACTGTTCGATGGGCGTTCCTATCCGCTGACATTCGGGGTGGATGAATGGTTGTATGTCAGCAACGAAGACTACAACAGCAGCCGTATGCCCAAAGACAGTACGAACACCTCACCCGAAGACACGGAACCCTACATCATCGAGTTGCAAGCCTTGGACAAGCCCTACTACCTGTACCTGTTAACATCCAGTGCCTACNNTACGACCCCTACAGCCCCTTTGCCGAGCCGGTACAGATTCACACCAATGTCGAACATGGCATTGGCATGCTGGCTGGCTACGCCGGACGTAGCCGTAGGCTGTCGCTATCTTTTTGATTTGAAAAAGTCGCTCATGAGCTGAGCGCATTCGGCTTCGAGAACACCCTTGACCACCATCGTCTTGGGGTGTAACGCATCAGGAGCAAACCGCGTATACCCCCGCTTCTCATCGGTTGCCCCATACACCAGGCCGCTGACATGGGACCATCCTAACGCTCCGGCACACATCACGCAGGGCTCCACCGTCACATAGACCGTACATTCTTCCAGGTATTTACCTCCCAAATGGCTAGCCGCTGCCGTAATAGCCTGCATCTCCGCGTGGGCTGTCACATCGTTGAGGGTCTCTGTCAGGTTGTGTCCCCTGGCGATGATCCGATCCCGACAGACCACGACTGCGCCAACAGGCACTTCGTCTTTTTCAAACGCCTGCCTGGCTTCTGCCAAGGCAAGTTTCATGTAGGATTCGTGGTCAGGCATATGTAATTGACAATCACTCGTTTGCTGTGCGCCTAGGCAACATCAACGCATTTCCTGTTCGTTGAACAAGGTGGGATAGTCGTCCGTCAAACGCGTGATAACAGCCTTCATCACCGTTTCCCTGATGAATCTGGACCGGTTATTAATCTTGTACTTGGTACAATACTTCATCAACGCCTTGTATTCTGGATCATTCAACAGAAAGGACACGGATTGGTCGCGTTGAAGGTTTTTTTTCATGAGTCGGACGTTTCTGGGCTGCTGATAGTCTGCCTATTGAGTGAAATACCGTTTTTGAACGGTTTTCGTTGCAAAATTTGGTGCAAAATAACAATAAAATTATTACATGAAAAACAAAACGTGTACATTTGCCCCTTTCTAAATTATGGCAACACACAATTTACTTGGTAGGGAAGGTGAAAAAGTCGCTGCAGACTACTTACAAAGCAAGGGTTATCGCATCCGGGAAGTTAATTGGTATTCCAACCACAAGGAATTGGATATTGTGGCCGAATATCAAGGCTGGTTGGTTGTTGTTGAGGTGAAAAGTCGCAGTGGCCTTCCTTTTGAAGCACCTGAACTAGCCGTGGATCGACGAAAAATACAACGTGTGGTCATGGCAGCCCATCATTATGTGCGCCTGCACACCATCGATTTACCCATCCGTTTTGATGTTATCGCCTTGGTTCTCAACAACGGTCTTTGGCAGATTGAACACTTTGAGGATGCCTTCTTAGCCACCCATGCGTAATCGATGATTACGAACAGTGACTCGTTACCTGCTTAAAACCTGAAAACCGAATATGAGCTCCACCTTGATTCTCTTACCTCATACCACCTCCACCAATCTAACCCTCAGCGAACAGCACCCAGTCCCTTTCACCGGCTGCGGCACCGCTGTGGCTACGTTTCACCAAACAGCAGGCAGGGGTCAACGGGGTAACACATGGGTTTCCGAGCCTGGTAAGAACGTTCATTACAGCCTGCTTTACAGGCCGGAAAACATACCCTCCAACAACCAGTTTATCCTCAGCGAGGCCGTTTCCCTGGTTGCCCGCAACCTGTTGGGCGAGCAGGCTGATGATGTCGTGATAAAGTGGCCCAACGACCTGTATCGCAAAGGTCAAAAAATGGGTGGCATTCTGATTGAGAACCAACTTAAGGGAGGCGTGGTGGAACAATCCATCATCGGCATCGGACTAAACATCAATCAAATCGACTTCCCGGCCTTTCAACCTGAAGCCACCTCATTGGCACTTGCCACCGGGAAAACATTTGACTTGGAAACGCTGGTCAACCGACTGCACCAACAACTGTGCAAGTCCCTGGACGATCTTAGCTTTGAGAAAGCAGAGGACATCCAGCGCTTTTACCTCAACAACCTGTACCGTCGAGACGGCTTTCATCCCTACTCCGACAAGGAAGGTGTGTTCACGGCCAAAATTCGGGGGGTCAAACCGCAAGGTGACCTGATACTGGAACGCGAAGACGGTACGGTGAAGGCCTATGGTTTCAAGGAAGTCACCTTTCTTCCATAACGTCGAGGACAACCATTTTCCTTCCCCTCCCAGTCTTAGCGCAACCATTTTCGTTTTCCGGCATCAACGGCCTTTACAAGCCCCAGTCGTGTTTTAAAGCTCACCACCTCGTCCAACAAGGCCTGGATGTGTTCGTTTTTGCGGACATCCAACGCCTTCAGCAAGCAGGCCTCTGCCTTGGCAAACCAATTGGTATAAACGGCCTTCAAGGCCTCCTGATGCCTAGCCATTTGCATACGGCTTGGCTCGGAAATGTCCTTGTACGATCGCTCCAGATTGTTCAATGCGTCCTTGCCTTTCAAGTAATAGTAATTGCCCAACCATGACAAGGCGTCATAGCTGGATGAGTCTTGTGCCAAAACGGCCTCATAGCGTTGCCTGGCCTCTTCCGTCTTGCCTTCCCGGAATTGTTGGTCCGCCTCTTGAAGCAGACGACTCACAGATTGTCCGGAAACAGAAAACAGACCAGACAGCGTCACCAACAGGAAACCGGCCTTGAGAAGGATTCGTTCAGTGATCATACGATGCAGCATGGGTTACAATTCGTCCTAGGGTCACACAAAGTTACGGGAAAAAGTGTATTTTTGTACACATTCAAACCAACATCATATGATACCCTTCAAACGCGTCCTGCTCAAACTCAGTGGTGAGTCCCTCATGGGGGCAAAAAAAGCCGGCATCGATGAAAACAGACTGAGTGAGTATGCAGCCCAGATTAAGGCCGCAGCGGCCATGGGCGTCCAGATGGGCATCGTCATCGGAGGTGGTAACATTTTCAGAGGCCTGAGCGGTGCCTCCAAAGGCTACGACAGGGTCAAAGGCGACCAAATGGGCATGTTGGCCACCTGCATCAATGGACTGGCTCTTTGTTCTGCCTTGCAAGCCGAGGGTGTCAAAGCGCGCCTGCTCACCGCCATCCGCATGGAACCCATCGGTGAGTTCTTCAGCAAAGACAAGGCCATCGAATGCCTGGAACGGGGTGAAGTGGTCGTACTGACCGGTGGCACCGGCTGCCCCTATTTCACCACCGATACGGGATCATCACTCAGGGGTATAGAGATTGAAGCTGATGCCATGTTGAAAGGCACCCGGGTGGACGGCATCTACACAGCCGACCCTGAAAAAGACCCTACCGCCACTAAATTCGACACCATCACCTACGACGAAATCTACACCAGAGGCCTTAAGGTCATGGATTTGACGGCCACCACCATGTGCAAGGAAAACAACCTGCCTATAGTGGTGTTCGACATGGACACTCCTGGCAACCTGCTCAAGGTGCTCAAGGGTGAAAAAATCGGAACCTACGTACACAATTAATACCTATCACGTATGAACGAAGATGTGCAATTACTGCTTGACATGGCCGAAGATGGCATGAAGCATGCTGCCAACCACCTGGAAGAAACCCTGGTACACATCAGGGCAGGCAAGGCCAACATCCGTATCCTGGACCCCGTCAGGGTTAATTACTACGGCAGCAGCGTGCCGATCAGCAACGTGGCCAATGTCAGCACCCCTGATGCCAAGACCATCGCCATCCAACCCTGGGAAAAGACGCTCATCAAGGAAATTGAGAAGGCCATCATCAACTCTGACATTGGTATTACGCCCGATAATAACGGTGAAATCATCCGTCTATCTATTCCTCCCCTTACCGAAGAACGTCGTCGTTCACTGGTCAAGCAAGTGCGCAGCGAGGGAGAAGAGGCCCGCATCAGCATCCGCAATGCCCGCCAGGAGGCCAATACCGCGTTCAAGAAAATGGTCAAGGAAGGGTTACCCGAAGACGTGGGTAAGGACGCAGAAGCCGATGTACAGAAGCTACACGACAAGTACATGAAAAAACTGGATGAAATCCTGGCCGCCAAAGAAAAAGAAATCCTAACGGTCTAATTGAAAGCACTGGTCGTCAAAAACACAGGCAGCTGGTACCAAGTCATGACTGACGACGGCCGGCTGCTTACTTGCAAAATCAAGGGCCACTTTCGCATCAAAGGTTTGCGGAGCACTAACCCGGTTGCCGTTGGTGACAGGGTGACCATTGACGACAGGGAGGCCGACACGGTGTTCATCACGGGCATCGATGATCGGAAGAACTACATCGTTCGCCGTCCCACCAACTTATCCAAGCAATTGCACATCCTGGCCGCCAACCTTGACCAGGTGTTCTTATTGGTCACCCTCAAATCGCCGGAGACCAACACCACTTTCATCGATCGCTTCCTGGCCACGGCCGAAGCCTACCGCATCCCCGCCCGCCTGCTTATCAACAAGGTAGACTTGTATGATGAGGATGACAAAGCGTACATGGAAGCCCTGGTTGCTCTTTATAGCAGCATCGGTTACCCCTGCACCTGCCTCTCGGCCAGCCAAGGTCAGGGTGTCGAGGAGGTCAAGTCCTTACTGAAAGACAAGATCACCTTGCTCTCCGGCAATTCAGGGGTGGGCAAATCCACCTTGATCAACCGCATCGACCCCCGTCACGGCGTCAAGGTGGGCGACATCTCCAGCAGCCACCTCAAAGGCATGCACACCACCACCTTCTCGGAAATGTATGCGTTGGAAGGGGGTGGCTACCTGATTGACACGCCAGGCATCAAGGGTTTCGGCACCTTCGACATGAAGCCCGAAGAGGTAGGCCATTATTTCCCGGAGATTTTTGCTGCTTCCGCTCACTGCCGTTTCAACAACTGTCTGCACGTGCAGGAGCCTGGCTGCGCTGTCCTGGCTGCCGTGGAAGCCCAGCGCATCAGTTCCTCCCGCTACATCAGCTACCTGAGTATCCTCAACGACGAGGACGAAAGCAAATACCGGGAAGCCTAAAAAAAATGCCTCAAAAGCATTCACTTTTGAGGCACCCTTTACTAACTGATGTGGCATCAACCCAAGTGACAAATCGGCTTGAGTTGTTTGAAGAAGTCGTTGCCCTTGTCGTCAACGAGGATGAANNAATCTTCCAGATGGCCTCCATGCCTAATTCGGGGTATTCGAGGCATTCGATGCTCTTGATGTTTTCCTGAGCCAACACAGCGGCAGGCCCACCGATGGAACCCAGGTAGAAGCCTCCGTACTTTTTGCAGGCGTCAGTCACCTGTTGCGAACGATTGCCCTTGGCCAACATAATGAGACTGCCACCCTTGCTTTGGAAGAGATCCACGTAGGAGTCCATGCGGCCGGCTGTCGTGGGACCCATGGATCCAGACGCATACCCTTTGGGTGTTTTAGCCGGACCTGCGTAATAAATGGGGTGATCCTTGATGTATTGAGGCAAGTCCTCGCCAGCATCCAGGCGTTCCTTCAGTTTGGCATGAGCAATGTCACGGCCTACAATGATGGTACCATTGAGCGACAGACGAGTGGCCACTGGGTGTTTCGTCAGTTCCTTGAGGATATCAGCCATGGGTTGATCCAGGTTGATGCGAACCACTTTGCCTTCACCGGCCTTGCGTAGGTGTTCGGGTATGTACTTGCCGGGGTTGTCTTCCATTTTTTCCACCCAAATACCTTCCCGGTTTATTTTGGCCTTGATGTTGCGATCGGCTGAGCAGGACACCGCCATGGCCACAGGACAGGATGCACCATGACGCGGCAGGCGGATGATGCGGACATCATGAGCCAGGTATTTGCCTCCGAACTGAGCGCCCAAACCAATTTCCTGAGCGGCTTTCAGCATTTTGGCCTCCAATTCAAGGTCCCTAAACGCCTGGCCCCCTTCGTTGCCTTGGGTGGGCAGTTCGTCGTAATACTTGGTGGAAGCCAACTTCACCGTTTTCACTGTCTGATCAGCCGAAGTACCACCAATGACAAAGGCGATGTGGTAGGGCGGGCAAGCAGCGGTACCCAGGGATTTCATCTTGTCGATCAAAAAAGCCTCCAGAGTGGCCGGATTCAATAACGCCTTGGTTTCCTGGTAGAGGTAGGTCTTGTTTTGTGAACCACCGCCTTTGGCGATAAACAGGAATTTGTACTCGTCACCATGGCCGGCCATGATATCAATCTGAGCCGGCAGGTTAGTCCCCGAATTCTTTTCGGCATACATGTCCAGGGGTATGGTCTGCGAATAACGCAGGTTTTCCTCGGTATACGTTTTATAAATCCCCAGCGACAGGGCTTCTTCATCGGAACCGTCCGTCCACACCTGGTTGCCTTTCTTGGCAAAAACAGTGGCTGTACCCGTATCCTGACAAAAAGGCAACACACCTTTAGCCGAGATCTCAGCATTTCTGAGCATGGTCAATGCGACGTATTTGTCGTTTTCACTGGCTTCCGGATCGTCCAGAATGGCAGCCACCTGCTTCTGGTGAGCCGGACGCAGCATGAAAGCCACATCACGCATGGCGGTATTGGCCAACAAAGTCAATCCTTCAGGCGCAACGTTCAACATATCTTTGCCCTCATACGAGCCGACAGAAACATGTTCTTTGGTAAGGAGGTAGTATTCGGTTTGGTCCTTTCCGATGGGAAAGGGATCCTGGTACTTAAAAGGAGGTACAGCCATAGTCTTGGTTTTTAGTAACGCTGCAAAGGTACAAAAACGGGGCGACTTGTCCATGACTCCGCTCCGTACTTTATAGCCACCCAACGAAGACCTCAGCCGCGCAATGCCTCGATAAAAGCCTTGATGTTGTCGGTACTCACCCCTGGAGGCATGCCCCCACCACATGAATACACCAGGCCACCAAAACCAGCGGCTTCTTCCCGTAGTGCTTTAACTGCAGCGGCCACCTGTTCCGGTGTACCAGCGGCCAACACATCCCTGGGTGGTATATTTCCCAGAATGGGAAGATTGTTTCCTGTCTTTTCTCTCAACGTGGTGAGCGTGCAATGTATACCGGGGTTGTAGAGGTTGATGCCTATTTCCGGATAATACGCCACGGAGGCGGTGCAATCAGCGTCGTTGTGGAATAACTTCACGGCATCATTGGTATCGTAGAGTTCTTTCAGATAAGGCAGCGCAAACGTCTTGAAATCATCCTCGCTGATGAAGCCCACGATGTCATCGAGCATCATGATACCCTCGATGCTGTCAATGGCTTCGTGTTGAACAGCGTGCCAGCGCTTCAAGAAGTCGGTGATGTTGCGCAATAGTTTATGGGTGGCATCCGGATCCATCATCATGGTGGTCAGGAATTCCGTGGTACCCATTAAAAAAGAAGCGATGTTGAGCGGCCCACGAGAAACAGAAAAACGGATGGCATGACCGGCGGCTTCTATGGCAGGCCTGGCGTTGACCAGACGGTTGAGCATAAAGGGCAAGAGCCCATCGGTGGATGGATCCGGCTGTGGCAGGCTGTCAATACCAGAGGCATCGTTCATCACGGGATGGGCAAAAGGGAACTCATCTTTCCAAAACGTAGAGCGGGCCCCATAGGCCGAAGGTTCGGTGCACATGCCGTATTCGCTCCAGGCACCGGGCAAAAACATCACTTCCGGAAACGTGGACCAAGCTTTAAGGTTGGCGTCCAACCAACAAGCATCGTTGGTGAAATAATCCAGAATAGAACAGCCGTACCAGCCCGGCAACCAGGGTGAATCAATGATAAAACCCACAGGGGGTGTGGCAGGAGCGTTGCCTTGGACCAAGGCCTTCAAGTCGGTCCATTGTCTGTCAGTCATGGTGTAAGATCTATTATGTGATGACGGTGTCTTTACCTGTTAATGTCACGGGAATCACTCCAAATCGTCGGTCTCGTACGTTTGAAATAAAAAGTCGTTGTACGGGAAACGTGTCACATGAATGGCCTTGACCCTTTCGTAAACCAGCTGTTTGAATGCATTCAAGTTAGACAGATTGCGGGCTGAAATAAATACACAGTCGGCCCCCATCCTGGCCATCCAACTTTGTTCAAGCTCGACCAATGATTGGTTATCTTTGGTAGGAGGTGTCAGGTCGTCCGCCTCTTTTTCGACGTATGTAAACGCATCAATCTTGTTGAACACCAAAATCGTAGGCTTGGAAGCAGCGTCCAACTCTGCCAGGGTTTTGTTCACCACCTCGATCTGTTCCTCAAAACCGGGATGGGAGATGTCGACCACGTGCAACAACAAATCGGCTTCCCTCACTTCATCAAGCGTGGATTTGAACGATTCTACCAGGTCGTGAGGCAGTTTTCGAATGAATCCCACCGTGTCAGTAAGCAGAAAGGGCAAGTTGTCGATGATGACCTTTCGGACGGTGGTATCCAGTGTGGCGAAGAGCTTGTTTTCGGCAAACACGTCCGACTTGCTCAGTACGTTCATCAGGGTAGACTTACCCACGTTGGTATAGCCCACCAGTGCCACCCTTACCATCTTGCCCCTGTTCTTCCGCTGCGTGGCTTTCTGCTTGTCAATGTGTTTGAGTTCCTCCTTGAGTCGGGCAATTTTATCCAGGATGATGCGGCGGTCGGTCTCAATCTGGGTTTCACCGGGCCCTCGCATACCTATTCCACCCCGTTGCCGTTCCAAGTGGGTCCACATACGGGTCAGACGGGGCAACAGGTATTTGTATTGAGCCAGCTCAACCTGGGTTTTGGCATGAGCAGTCTGAGCCCTGCGCGCAAAAATATCCAGGATGAGGTTGGTACGATCAAGCACTTTAATTTTCAGCTCTTGCTCCAAATTCTTGACTTGTTTTGACGTGAGTTCGTCGTCAAAAATGGCCATGCCGATTTCCTCCTCCTCCACATAGGCCTTGATTTCTTCCAGTCGACCAGATCCCACAAACGTCTTGGGATTGGGGTAATCTAACCGCTGCAAAAAAGTCTTCACAGGTTCGGCACCGGCCGTTTCAGCCAGGAAAGCCAATTCTTCCAGGTACTCGATAGCCTTTTGTTCGGGCTGGTCGTTGGTAATGAGGCCTACAAGAATGGTTTTCTCGGTTTCGTGTTGCAGGATAACGCGTTCTATCATACGGAGTACTTTGCGGCAAAGATAGTACAAAGTGACTACTTTTTTGTACTTTTGTGCTCCCTGAGTGTTGTTGAAAACGTACCAGGGAATATCAAACAACCACTCTCATGGAAATAGGTATCGGTTTTTGGATAGGCTTTTTTGCCTTTGTTGTCGTCATGCTGGCCCTTGACTTATTTGTCTTCCACAAAAAGGACCACGTACCTTCCATCAAGGAATCACTATTATGGAGCGCTTTTTGGATAAGCCTGGCCATTTTGTTCAACATCGGGGTGTTCTTCATACTTGGCAAGACGGCTGCGCTTGAGTTCTTCACCGCGTACCTGGTAGAAGAATCACTCAGCATCGACAACCTTTTCGTCTTTATTCTGATCTTCAGTTTCTTTAAAATTGAACCGGAATACCAGCACAAGGTCTTGTTTTGGGGCATCATCGGCGCCATCGTGATGAGAGCCATCTTCATATTCGCCGGCGTGGCCTTGCTCAACCGATTTGACTGGATCATGTACGTCTTCGGAGCCTTCCTGCTTTACACCGGTATCAAAATGTTGGTCGATCACAAAGATACGTCCGAGTTCAATCCCAACGAAAACATTGTCATCAAGACCTTCCGTAAATTGATGCCCGTCACAGACGACAGGTCTTCTCACCGTTTTTTCACCAAAATCAACGGCAAGACCTACGCCACGACCTACTTCCTGGCGTTGCTCTTCATAGAAGCCTCCGACCTGGTGTTTGCCGTGGACTCCATTCCCGCTGTGCTATCCGTGTCAAAAGACGTCTTCATCGTCTATACGTCCAACATCTTCGCCATCCTTGGCCTGCGATCGCTGTACTTCGCCCTCAACGGTATCATGCAGTACTTCCGCTTCCTGAAAGTGGCACTGGCCGGCATTCTGACCTTCATCGGCTTCAAGATGTGCATCAACGAGTTTGCTCATGAAATGGGCTACCATTTCCACATCTCCAACATCGTTTCATTGAGCGTGATCGTTGGCTTGCTAACCACTTCCATTTTAGCCTCGATACTCATCAAGGAAAAAAAGTCATAAACCTAGATCTCATTTGAACTAAACAACCGATTGGCATTTAATCGTGTTACTTTCCCATATTTCTCCTGAACCTGCTTTAGGTTGATCAACTTGGGATCACCCATGATTACAATGGTTACCGGCTTGTCCTTAACATACTTCTCGTAAAAGGACTCGATTGTTTCAAACGTCAGAGCATCGATGGCCGCTTTGTTGACCTTGGCCGGGTCATCCTCATAACCCATTCGACGCCAGGCGTCAAAAACCTGAGTCCGGTTTCGGAAGGAAGGCCTGCTTGAGAGGTATGACTGCCTCATATAAACCTTAATGGCTTCCAACCGTTCAGGATACCTTGGCATATCGGTCAACAAGCTCATGTACACATCGATGGCATCGGCCGCCTTGTCGGGTTGTGTACCGATGTACCCCAGGAATAAGGCTTTTTTACCCGGCAGCGGCGGTAAACTGAAGCTGCCCGAGGCCGTGTAGGCCATTGAGCGCTTTTCCCTCACCTCCTGCATCACCAGCCCGGTGAAGCCGCCACCGAAGTACTCTGAGAAGGCCTTGTAAGCCACCGCCTCTGCTTTAGTGTACGGCTCACCGTTAAAGTAAAAATAGAGCTGCGCCTGCTGCGAATCTTCGTTGGGTAAGAAGAAAATGGTACGTTCTGTGTACGTTTCCCTTTCTTTTACCAGGGGCGACTCACTTTTCACCACACCCTCCTTGATGGGCAAGTTGGCCTTAAGTGTTTCTCGAATGGCCTCAAAGGGCGCCTGACCGGCGTAGTGA
>DOBD01000290.1:0-208 GCA_003506275.1 Bacteroidales bacterium
GAGGCTGTTGATGTAGTTTTCTATGTTGGCATAGCCGTTGGAGGCCAGCACCATGGCGTCGTTGAGGGCCGGGTTGGTACCGTTGGCGGTTTCCCAGGCATCGGGGATGCCATCCCCATCGGCATCGGACCTGGCTACACCTGACCACACCGTCCAGGAAGAGGGGGCACCAATGGGCAGCAAGGCTTCATCAGCTATCAGTTTACCA
>DOBD01000290.1:221-3669 GCA_003506275.1 Bacteroidales bacterium
TGTAGTGGTCGGCGTTGTCTCTGTAAGGTAGGGAGGCGCCCACGTTGGGCAGCAGGGAGTCGGCAACGACAGTAGCCGACCACGTGGGTAAGGTGGGGTATGGATACGGCACCGACTGAAAATCGGGCGGGCCGGAATAGGCACTTTGAGGGAGCAGCGAGGGATTGAGTTGGCCGTTCAGGTCGCTGTCATACCAGTTGTCGGCCGCGTAGAGGTGAAAGAGTTCGTTGCCGCCGCTGAAGGGACTGCCCCCACCGGCCGGACCTTTGATAAAGAGGTTGCTCACCGCGTTGCAGTAGGCATGTCCCGTTGATTCGCCACCCATGATGTAGGCAGCGTTTTTCCAGTTGTAAACCAAGTTGTTGACATATTGGTTTCTGCCTTTGATCTTGGCATTACGGGTGCTGTTGTCCACATAGACATTGCGGTACAGGGTGATGCTGTCGGCTTGCACCAGGCCGCCGGCAGAGTGGGACAACAGTCCCTGTCCGATAAGGCTGTTTTGAATGGTGATGTTCCCCAGGTCGCCTTTGCCGTCGGGGGAAATGGAAAAGGTTTCGTCCTGTCCCCAGGCAACGGAGACGTGGTCGAAGATCATGTTGGTACCGTTGGCGATGCCGGCTGCATCGGCGCCGGAGGTGCCTTGTTTGCCCATACGAAAACGCATGTAACGCACGATGGTATTGGTAGCACCGGAAAAGGATACGCCGTCACCATAGACAATGACGCCTTCGCCAGGAGCTGTTTGTCCGGCTACGTAGAGGTTTTTGGCAAACACCATCCGGCTGTTGAGGCGGATAACGCCGGCCACCTCAAAGATGACAATGCGGTTGGGTTGGCTCACGGCATCCCGCAAGGAACCTGCTCCGCTGTCGTTCAAATTGGTGACTTTGTAGACGGAGCCGTAACGGCCACCCACTGCATGACGCCCAAATCCCTGGGCACCGGGGAAAGCAAGTTGCTGAGCCTCGGCAATGGGGGTTAACAACAAGGCGATAAAACAGAGAAAAGCGGCAGGTATCGACTTCATGGGGTAGATTACTAGAAATCAAGACAAACACGCCACCTCCCCGTTTGGGAGGTGGGTGTTTGCTGGTTAGGTTATCGGCGCTCGTTGAGCATGACCTTGGTGGTTTCCACCGAGCCGTCCGAATAAATGGTACGTACAATGTTCAATCCAAAGCCCATGGCCTTCATCTGTTGGCCGGCCAGGTTGTAATAGCGGGTGGAAACAACCTGCCTGTCGATGGAAGNNACCTTGGTGGTTTCCACCGAGCCGTCCGAATAAATGGTGCGTACAATGTTCAATCCAAAGCCGAGAGACTTCATGGGCTGACCAGCCAGGTTGTAGTAGCGGGTGGAGACCACCTGCCTGTCTACCGCCGGTTTGCGGATGGAAACATCCTGTCCTTCGCCCATCAGTCTGACGTCAAAGATCATCATGTTGCTGTTGGTTCCCAGGTTGCTGACACTCGTCAATTTGACGTAAACAGGGGTCGCTTCGTCATAGTAGGCCACGCATTTACGTATCAGCTTGTCACTCAATGTGCTAAGCGTATCCAATACCGTCCAGACAGTATCTGTCAAACTGGGGGAAACAGCGACTTCAAGGAGTTCGGTGTAAGCGGTGCTTCCTTTGGCTCCCGTAAACCAAACCGTTACGTCAAAAGGCCCTGCGTAAGCACTGGTTGTCATGATAAATCCATTGGTTGGATCGGTGGATGCGTTAGTCCTCAGGAAGGACATGGCCCTGTCGGTGGCACCGGCATCGCCATCAGTGTAGGGGCTGTAGTTGCCGGTAGCAGCTATGCCTGTTTTCTGCAGGTTGGCGCGCTGACCTTTCGTGCCCACGATAAAGCCATTCTTGAAGTCGATGGTAGCCAGCGAGTCGATGTAGGCATAGCCTGTTTTACCAAACAGATCACCATTGTCGGTCGTGGTTGTATCGCTGTTGGCCCATACCCAGGTGGTGGGTTCCGTATTGAAGTTGGCCCAAACCAAGGTTTTACCACGTGTGGGGTAATTATCGATGGCTACTGTTTCCTGAGCCACTTCTGAGTACAGTTTGCCTTCTTCCACGGCCACTGCCTTGACCACTGTGGGACGAAGCACGGTGAAAGGTTCTACGTAAAGCGTTGATTTGACGGAATCAGGGGTGGCGCCGTTGGTTGAGTAATAGATTTTGGCACCGGCAGCGGCAGCCAACGTAATGGTTTTACCATCAAAAGCCTCTTCTACCGTAATGGTCGGTGTAGCAGCCATGGCTTTTACATCAATCTCAATGGAGGCGACACCACTCTTGTCGTACCCTTGCTTGAAGGCAATGGCCTTAATGGTACAAGGCGTGGTGATTTCAACCGTACCACTGTATAACGTACTGGTTTCAGTCGGTTCGGTGCCGTCGGTTGTGTAACGGATCTGGGCCCCTTCGGTCAAGGATTCCATGGTCACATAGGTGACACCATTACCGTACGTAGCACTCAAGGTCGGCTTGACGGCGGGTAACACATTGCCGGCTGTTTGCAGCAGGTAATACACGGCGTTGTTGATCAGCTGGAAGGCGTCATCAGACAAATTAACGGCATCGTCGAGGACCATGGCATCGCTGGAAATCGGCAGCAACATATAGGTGTTCACAGCACCATGTGTATGAATGGCATTGTATGTTGTGGTTGTACCAGTTACTGTAGCCAGCACGTCGTCATCGGCAATGAAACCACCGGCCTTGGCTGTATACCCCTGAACCATGTTCTTAATCACTCCCTCATAGGAATTGAACAAGGTGATGGTACTATCGGGCATTTCAATGTTTTCAAACAAGGCGTGATCCATGAAGCTGGCAGCGACCTTGATGGTTGGAATACCGGCTTCACTGTTTTTGGTCGTGCTGGGGTTGGCGCCTGCCCCCCAATCCCATACCGTACTCTTGTAGAAGAACGATTTGAGGTTGAGCATGGGGACCCTGTTCACCAATTGCAACAGTGGTTTGGCAAACGCATGACCACTACCGATGGCTTCGGAAACAACAATCAGATCGTAGTTTTCCAACGCAGCCAGGGTATCGGTATCAGTAGCCGTAAAGCTCTTGATGTCGATGGCTTCGCAATCTTTCTCACCCAAAACGGAATACAAGAAAATGGGGTCGTTGTCAATACCAGGATAGGTGGAATAGGAGCTGTCATACAAATAGGCCATTTTAAAGGGAGCGTCAGGGTCGAAACCGCCGGATCCGCCCATCAGGTAGTTGCAGGCATTGACCACGAGTTTGACACCGTTGGCGGATACCGTGGTGATGAGGTCACTGGAAATGGGTATCATCATATACGGTTTGGCCGTGTTCTTCAGTTCGTGGATGGCATGCGTTTCCGTACCAGTAATGGTTGCAATGATGTTCTCGGGTTCAATCAAACCGGTAGAAATGATGCTACTGAAGCCTTGGATCAGGTTG
>DOBD01000248.1 GCA_003506275.1 Bacteroidales bacterium
ATCCTGGCAATCGAAAGCACTTTGGTTGTGGCTCGAATAATCATGGTTTTGTTGCAACAGGTATTCAAACCATCACATCCTCCGCCCCCAACGGCGCATACGGTCCATCCTTGACCTCAAAGATTACCGTTCCCGGCTCCAGGGCGTTCAGCAGCCGCTGGGAAGGTGATTCTGCCGCCTCGTGGAAGTTGTAGTTCATGCGCAGGCGGGGGAATGCGAGGGCTTGGGTGGAGAGGGAGATGGGGAGTAATGAATCAGTCATATGCATTCAATTATGAGATTAACCTTTGTGCAACGCATAGTTTTTCCGCATAAACAGCACGTAAATGCCAACAAACAGCACCACCATGGTGGCCGCAAACTCGTNNCATTGGGCGGACGGCAGTGAACTTACGTATTAGCCTTTGTACCACTCCGCAAACTTGGTTAAGCCCTCTTTCAAGGTAGGGCGCCGACGACGTGGCCGGGTCGGGATGAGCCGCATGTGAAATCGCGCCCCATGTCGCCGTTGTTGGTTTGTATGCATGCCAACCCATCTTGTTTCTAGACGAAATCCAACAGATTAAGGGCTGAGAGTTCTTTGCCCGTAGAATGGCCAATGAAAAAATCAGCACCTACATAACCGGAAGCAATGTCAAGATGTTGGGGTGTTTATTCTGGTAACCGGTTCAAAAAAGTAGTCAACTGTCCGGCATAATAAAACGGAAGATTATACAGGGTGTATTGCTTCCCTGAAGGAAGATTAACCACGTCTTGAGAAGCCGGATGATTCCAAAAACGAATGGCGGTTGCCTGCGTAGAACCATCCATAAATAAATGCAATGATTTCAGTGTGTTGCAATTTCCCGATTTCACTTCAATGGGAAACAATCGATCCTCCATTTGAATGACAAAGTCGATTTCGGCTTGTGAGTTCTTTGCCTCTCTAACCCAAAAGAGCCGTTTTGCTGTAACCTTTGTTGAAAGTGACAACAATTCTTGACCAACAACATGTTCCGCAATTTTTCCTTTCCACAACCCACTGATATCCTTAATTCCAAACAATTCCTTCTGTAAACCAGCTACATAATTGACCAATCCCGTATCAAGCCAAAGTAGCTTCGGCGATTTTTTCAAATCGGGTTGGATGGGTGCCGATGCTCCGGTAGTTGGGTACGATAGTTCCAGTAACATGGCTTTTTCCAACGGATGCATGGCCTCACTTACTTCACGCGATTTGTAATTTGAGTTTGCAAATCGTTCGTACTTGATCCGTTGACCCGCAACGTGCCAACCATACGTCAAAATATGTCTGATCACATATACTGAATTCCTATTCATGGCATATTTCTCCGTATCATCTCTATAACCGGTCAACAATGTCTCATAAATGCCATTCAGCGACNNCACCGCTTCAGGCATGCCGCCTACCAACACATATTCATTGAACAACTTCATCACCCTTTCATGAATGGATGAGGGCAAACTTACTGTTTCAATTTTTTTTTGTATCTCTTCCTCACCCAATGCACCTAAAAACTCACAAAATGTACAGGGTCGCAGTGCCAAATACTCAACCCTACCTACCGGAAAGTGAATTTGACGATCAATTAAGCTTTCCAACAAGGAACCGGCACCAATCACATAGATGTGAGGCAATTCTTCGTAGAAGTAACGCAACAAAGACACCGCACGTGTGGAGTTTTGAATTTCATCTATAAACAACAACACATTTCCTTTTGTCTTTGGCTTGTTTAAAAACAAATAAATGGCTGTCAATACGTCTTCAACGGCATCATTTTTTTCAAACAATTCTTTGGCCGCCGATTTCTCCAGATTCAGGTGCAGGTAGGTATCAAACTCCTTGGCAAACTCATTCACCAACGTTGTTTTTCCAACTTGCCTTGCACCCCTGATGATAAGGGGTTTCCTCTTGGTCTTTTCTTTCCAGTCATGCAGTGCCGAAATTGCCTCTCGTTGAAACATTGTTCCTTTTTAGTTGAAGTGACAGGTGCAAATATAGCGGTTTAAAACACAAAACCAAACATAAAATTGGGATTTTTAGACACAAAACCAAACATGTTTCCGTTGCGATGGATCACCTTTCCATCAGCCAATCCAACACGTTCTTTTGTTTGACGCCTCTGTGGGAGCCGGTTTGCCAGTCCATGGTGAGCAACAGCTTCTCATTGTGGTCTCCTGTTTTGTCAAAGGGCGCCAACTCTCGTTCCAGTGTTTGAGGGTCGGCCACCGTTTGGGCCACCTGTATGTACGAAGTATAGCCATCCTTGTCACGCACCACAAAATCCACCTCCCTGTTGTCCACCTTACCAATCCAAACGGCATTGTCGCGGCGCAGCAGTTCAAGATAGACCACGTTTTCCAGGAGGTGTCCACCATCAGCACCCAGTTCTTTTCCCAACAAGGCATGCCGAAGTCCTGTATCAACCAGGTAATACGTTTCCAGTGTCTGCAACAAGGCCTTTCCTTTTATATCAAATCGTTGCGTCCGGTAAAAAAGATACGCTTCCACCAAGGTGGATATATACCTCGACACCGACTTATTATCTATTTTCTTACCGCCTGCCGTGAGTGAAGCAGCGATGTTGTTGGCTGAAACCGATGAGCCTACACTGTCTGCCAAAAAACGAACCACATTGTGGTAGGCTTCTTCTGCATAAATGCGATGTCGTTTGGAAATGTCGTTTTCAAAAAATGAAGGTGTAGAGTTCTTCCCANNGAGATTCACCGAAACAATGGAAACTGAGGGATTCATCGCCTTCAGCTCCTCCTGAAATTGGAGCAGCAACGTTGATTTACCCACGCGCCTGACGCCTGTGATTACTTTGATGAGCTTTTGGTCTTTTAAGGCCTTCAACTTCTCCAGATACGTACATCTTTGAACATTTTTCATGCCTCAACTATACTCAAAATTCCTAAAACTTGTAAAAAATTAAACGTTTCAGGATTTTACCAGGCATCCATTAACCATAAAGGTGTTTCCGTTCCGCTGGCAGCCTAGCCCCTCAAACGCCACGAATTTCGCGCGTTGTTTTGCGTTACTCACTATCCGATTGTAACTGCTTTAACTGATCAAGGGGTTGAATATAGGCTTTCGATGCTGCTTTGGCTAACTTGCCACCAAATAAGTACGTCAGGTACTTATCCACCCTAACAGGTAGTACATCAAGTGCCTTATTCAATGAACGTCCCAT
>DOBD01000097.1 GCA_003506275.1 Bacteroidales bacterium
CGCCTGCCTGAAGGCCTACGGTTAACAGACCGTTGGTCACGGTCTGCGCCGTTCCGTCCACCAGTACTTTCCCGGCAAAACCAGTATTGAAAACCAACGTAAGGATGACTTCCCTGTCGGTAGTAAAAGAAACCACGGTTGATGACTCCATCTTCAGACAGGTAGTGAGGGTCAGGCCTAGATACGTCACCGTACCTTTTGACGTTGATAAGTTACCGGTGATGGAGAAATACGTACTTTGTTTGCCGGAGGTGGTAAAGTTGTGTACGAGGGTCGTATCGCTGCCCGGTTCAATGGGATCGCCAGGGTCATCGGGGTCATCCGGATCGTCAGGGCCATCGACTTCACCCTGGACGGCCACCAGTTTGGTTACATACTGCTTCAAGGCTGTTTTCAACGCCAAATTGACATCATAGTGCGTGTCGTCCACCTCATCGTTGAACACCCATTTGAAGTCCCCGCCATTGACGCGTCCAGCGTATTGAACCACGTTGTCCCTGGCCGCCTCGGGACTGTCAGCCTCATAGGCATACATCAAGGAGGGTTGGGTATCAAAGTTGTTGTAGCTGTTGCCTCCGTAGGCTGATACGACAGAGGCAGGTACGGTTTCCTGTCTGTCAGCCACCACATAGGCGTCAAAGTCCACGGTCGACGTGGGATAGCCGGCAGCACCATAGGGCACAAAACGTTTCTGTCCCGTCATGTAATTGTTGTAAGCCTTGATGATACCACCGTTCTCTTTGGAGAAGGTAGGCATATCGCTGTAATCGTTGGCTTGTGTGGTAGGATCGTATACATCGGAACCCTGCATGGATATCATCATAGGGTAGGCACAATGGCGGAAATAATTCCCTTCGACAAAAACGGAAGAGCCCAAGGTTGATCCGACTCCGTATTTGGCTACTCCGTCGTAATAATTGTTGTAGACATGGGCTGAATAATACCGCACCCGGGGATGCCTGGAATCGGAATGGTCGTACCAGTTGTGGTGATAGGTCACGAACAGGTCGGGCATGCCGGCTTCACTCAATCCCAACAAATGCGTCTTGCCCGTATCCCAGAAATGATTGTAGTCAAACGTCACATACACCGACTTCTTGCAGTCCATGGCTCCGTCACCCTTGGCCTGATCGGCATCACTGCCAGCATCTCCGTAAAAAAAATCGTTGTGATGGATCCAACAATGATCGTTGTTTTGCTGCAGGCCGATGTTATCACCTTCTCCGCTGTTGACATTCATGGTGGCCAGGTTCCGGATTTCAATGTTGGAGGCGTTTTTAATCCGAAGGCCCCAACCATCCACCACCGCATCGCTTCCTATACCCTCCAGCGTGATGAAACCCGCTTGGTTATTTCCGTTCTCAATCACCAGATCACCGTTGAGCAAATACGAAGGATCGGTGATCTGACCGATGAACCGTATGACCAGCGGACGCGTTTCCTTCCCTTTTTTATACCCATCCAATATGGCCTGAAGGCCTATACAGGGGTTGGTCGTTGCCCCGGTCACATCCAGCGCCACGGTATTCTTCGTTTGTTCGGTCACGTACAGGACAGCTGCGTTTGCCTTGAGTGTGCCATCTGCCTGGTATCCGCCGGGTATCCGGTCGTTCCAAAAGGCATACCCGCTACGGTCATAGGGCAACACCTTCACACTGTCCGTTATTGAAGTCGGACCCTCAGCGCTGTCAATGAGGGCTGTCACGGTAAACCGGTAGTTGCCGGGTTTCAAACCCGGCAAATCGGCCCGCCAATAGGTACCATAGGAACGAATCAAGGGATGATCCAACACTTTTTCTGCCATCCCGTCACCCTGACAGCTTACCTTATATTGGGTAGCTCCGGGTACAGGTTCCCAACGCACATAGGCCGATTCCAGCCATCCGGTCGCCTCCAGCAAGGTTACCGAGTCAACAACAGAGGCATCAGCCTCGTATACACCTGCTGGCTGAGGGTTGGCGTAAACGCTGGAAACCGTCAATGCAAACAGGACAAAAAGCAGCAGCAGGAGTGTGTGTTTCATCTTCATCACGCAAAATAAACCATTCGGACGAAATCCCAGGTGTAAATTTTGACAGTTTGCGTGTCAATTCGCTGTTTTTAAACCTTGGCTGTATGGGGAGGAGTGGTTATCTTTGACAGCCCTTATACCCTATCATCATGACAAAACGCATCCACTCCCTGTCCATCCTGATTGTTGCAGTCAGCCTTTCGGCACACGCGTTGACCGACGTTGAGACCCGCATGGCCGACAAAGCCTTGAATTTGATTGACCAAATGACGGTGGATGAAAAAATTGGCCAACTGATGAACGATGCACCTGGCATTGATCGCCTGGGTATGCCTTCCTACAACTGGTGGAGCGAAGCCTTGCACGGAGTGGCTCNNCCACGGTATTTCCCCAACCCATTGGGCTGGCCGCAACCTTTGACACGTCCCTGGTTCGTCGGGTAGCCGACGCCATATCCACCGAGGGCAGGGCCAAATTTGAAGTCGCCCAACGACTGAACAACCGTACCATCTACGCAGGTTTGACGTATTGGTCACCCAACGTCAACATTTTCAGAGATCCCCGCTGGGGTCGTGGGCAGGAAACCTACGGAGAAGATCCTTTCTTGTCAGCCCGCATGGGAGTTGCCTTTGTGAAAGGTCTGCAGGGTGAGGACCCCTTTTTCCCAAAGCCGCGGCCTGTGCCAAGCACTTTGCCGTCCACTCCGGCCCAGAGGCTCTTCGTCATGAATTCAACGTGAACCCCTCCAAGAAAGACCTGTTTGAAACCTACCTGCCAGCCTTTGAGGCCTTGGTCAAGGAAGCCCGGGTAGAATCGGTCATGGGTGCCTATAACAGGGTTTACGGAGCCAGCGCATCCGGCAGTTCCTTCTTATTGACCGACATCTTGCGTAAGCAATGGGGGTTCAACGGTCATGTCGTTTCTGACTGTGGTGCCATCGACGATATTTACCGGGGACACGGCATCGTCCCTACGGCAGCCCAGGCCTCAGCCATCGCCATCAAGAGCGGCCTCAACCTGGAGTGCGGCAATTCCTTCAGAGCCTTGAAAAAAGCGTTTGATGACGGTCTTGTAACGGAAAAAGACCTGGACAACGCTCTCTTCCCCTTGATGATGACGCGATTAAAACTGGGCATCCTGACACCGGATGCCACTTCTCCTTATGCCGGCATACCCGAATCGGTCATTGCCAGCGAAGCCCATACCGAACTGGCCCGTGAGGCAGCGCGCAACAGCATGGTCTTATTAAAAAATGACAACAAGACACTGCCGCTGAGCAAGGACGTCAGGACGATGTTCGTCACCGGCCCCTTTGCAGCCGATGCCTCCGTGCTGTTAGGCAACTATTTCGGCTTGTCACCACGCATGAGCACCTTCCTTGAAGGCATCGTAGGCAAAGTAAGCAGCGGCACCAGCATCAATTACAAAGTGGGTGTCCTACCGACCACTCCCAACCTTAACCCGCTGGATTGGACGGTTGGAGAGGCCAGGGGTGCTGATGTGTGTGTGGTCGTTATGGGATTATCCGGTTCCATTGAGGGAGAGGAAGGTGACGCCATCGCTTCCCCCACCCTGGGAGACAAACCCGACTTATCCCTGCCCAATCACCAACTTGATTTTCTGCGCAAGTTAGCCAAAAAACATACGAACAAGCTTATCACCGTCCTCACAGGAGGCAGTCCCATGGATCTAAGGGAAGTGGCCGAACTTTCCGATGCTGTCATCCTGGCCTGGTACCCAGGCCAGGAAGGGGGCAAGGCACTAGGTGACCTGATGTTCGGCGACGCCGTTCCTTCTGGTCGACTTCCCATCACCTTCCCGTTTACTGCTGACTCCCTGCCACCTTTCGAAGACTATTCCATGCAAGGGCGTACCTACAAGTATATGAAAAGCAATATCCTGTATCCCTTCGGATACGGATTAACCTACAGCACGGTGACATACAGCAACCTGAACGTGGACAAGCCAACCAAGAAAGGGTCATCCGAGTACACGATAACCTTGACCTTGGAGAATACCGGTACGCATCCTGTTGTTGAAATCCCTCAGTTGTATATCTCAACCCCAGGGGCCGGCCTAACCACGCCGCTGCAGTCTCTGATTGGATTCCAGCGGGTATCCCTGAAGGTGGGCGAACGCAAGGAGGTCGTATTCGCTGTCAATCCCGAACAACTGAAAATGGTGATGGAGGATGGCACTAAACAACGCCTCAAAGGTGCCCACACCTTCACCGTATCGGCAGCAGCCCCTTCCCCACGCAACGCTGCTCTTGGCATTGCGTCGGAAAGTCTGACATTGAGCGGTTTGTGACATGCTTTTCAAACAGTAAAGGACAAGGTGAGAACGTTCATAAACAAGTAGTGGATCATTTTTTATCACACAGTTGACGATTCCGTAAAAACTCACTATTTTCGCAGGATTAAGGCACGACACCGAAAAAACCACCCCGAACATCGGCACCGTTCACCAAGCCAGCTACCATGAAACAAACACCCAAACCACCCACACCAACAGGGAGGCGTTCCCATCCATCCAACCAGCGCGGTGGGCTTTCCATGGCTTGGATCAACCGTGCCATGCTCCTCCTCTTCATCCTGTTCATCATGGTGGAGACGCTGGGTTTACGCCGCACCTTCCTGTGGAAGGTACAAGACCTGGATTTATTTGTCTTCAACCGTCACTATTTGGCGGAAACCTTTGACGTTCCCGGCGGCCTGGCCCGCTACCTGGCATCCTTTTTTACTCAGTTCTTTTACCATCCCTGGTTGGGCACCTTGCTCTACCTTGGCCTTTTGTTGTTAATCAGCTGGTTGACCAGTCAGGCATTCCATTTGAAAGGCTATCTGAAACCCTTCTCTCACATACCCGCACTGGCCTTGTTGTTGATGATGACAGAACTGGGTTATGAGATTCATTTAATCAAGTTGCCAGGCTACCCCTTTGTGCCACTTATCGGTATGACAGCCCTATTGTTGGCTTTTGAGGGATATCAGCGTTTCACCCAACCGAAAACCCAATTGATTTTCATGGGCTTATGGACCTTATTGGGCTTTCCCTTGTTTGGAGCCTATGCCCTCGCCGGCACATTGCTTATGTTGCTGCGTACAGTAAGACAAACGCTAAGTCAAGGCTTCAAGCACAACTGGTTACCCTTGACAGGCGGATCGATGCTGGTTGTTGGTGTACCGTATCTTTACTACCGCTTCGTTTTCGGACTACCTTGCCTAAGTCGCTTCTACCTTTCACTTCTGCCCGACTTTGTCGACAAGGAAACCCTGGTTTTATGGCTACCCTACGTCCTGTTGGCCGGTTTTCTGTTGACAGCCACTCTTGCTTTCACGCCCGGCAAGCATGCCTGGAAAAACAACCACCCCCCCCTACCCGCCATCAAGGCACAACGCTGGGCTCCAGGCATCCTTTTTTTGGCCACCATGTTGACCGTGCACTACACCGGCTTCAGAGACGAAGCGTTTGACACCGAACTGGCGATGCAGGAAGCGACGGAACAGGAAGACTGGCAAGCCGTGCTAAGCTTGGCCAGAGCCTATGAGGAAGAACCTACCCGGATGATCGTTATGCACACCAATCTGGCTCTGTTTAAATTGGGTCTTGCAGGCGACCAACTGTTCAAATACCCCTCGGGTAACAGCCCACAACACACCAGGGGCCAGGTTTTACCCATCCAAATGGCAGGAGCTCTTTTCTACTACCAGTACGGCCACCTGAATTACGCCTATCGGTGGAGCATGGAAGAAATGGTCGAATACGGAATGAGTCACCACACCCTCAAATACGCCGTGCTGACCAGTTCACTCAACGGTGAATCGGCCCTCGCAAAAAAATACAACGATGTATTGAAAAGCACCCTCTTTCATCGAAAATGGGCCAGAGACAGAGAAGCTATCATCAACGATCCGGGTCGGGCCATGCACAACCCAGCCTTACTCAACATTCTGCGTCTCAATGCCTTCAACGATGTTCTTGACGGAGACCACAGCCTGTTGGAAACCTTCCTGCTCAATCACGCCGCCCATTCCAGAGGTGGCAATCCGGAGCTTATCGACTTGTCCTTGCTGGCCAATCTCCAACTCAAACAGGCTGACCGCTTCTGGCCCCGCTTCTTTGTTTATGTGAATACCCAGCCTCGCATCCCCGTCCACTATCAGGAGGCTGCTCTCTTATTCAACCTGCAACAACCCCAGCCCGGCATAGCCTCCATCACGTTCGACCCCTTGGTCTTGAAACGATTCAACCAATTTGTCGAACGCACCAAGGCGTACAACAATCAGCCCAGGGAGCGGATCAAAGCATTGATGGCAGAGGAGTTCAAGGGCACCTACTGGTACTACTACTTCTTTGCAGACCTGCAACTCCAGCAGCCCGTCAACCATCAGCCCTACCAAAAATTATAAACACCAGCCCGAACCGCCTAATCCATCCAACGCGTATGAATCGAAAGAAACGACACGCCCCACAACTTGTCTATCTGCTGATGGGCGTTTTTTTCCTGGTCCTGGCTGGGCTTTCCATCTTGTCAGGCAGCCTCAGGGTTCCCACCAATCCACTCCCTGCACCCGATGACCTGGAGGCCTATCCCCTGTATGCTGACGCCGTCATCCCCTGCAACATCGCTCCATTAAACTTTCACATCAACAACGAAGCCTACGAATACCTTACCAGGGTATCTTCGATCAATGGCAAGCCCTTACTGGTTAAAGGGAAGACGGTACAATGGGAGATCAGAAAGTGGAAACGTTTCCTGGAGGCCAACAAAGGACAACCCATATTGTTTGATGTGTATGTCAAACGCGATGGGGTTTGGTTTCATTTCCCCACCCTGAAAAATCTGGTGGCACCTGAGCCCATCGACCCCTACATTGTTTACAGGCTTATCCAACCCCTTTACACAACCTACGAAGAAATGTCCATCAACCAGCGTAGCCTGGAATCTTTTGATGTCAAACGCGTGTACGACAACCGAAAAATCACGCCGGAACGATCCGGCCAATGTGTGAATTGTCATGCGTTTCAACAATACAACCAGCGGGGAGTGATGCAACTCCACTTTAGGGGAGACTTTGGAGGCACTGTTTTTGTCGATGGCAAAAAAAACACCAGGGTCAACACCAAACCCGAAGGACTGTCAGCCGGAGCCGTTTACCCAGCCTGGCATCCTACCCTGCCCCTGGTGGCTTACTCCATCAACAAGATCGGTCAGGATTTTCACACCAAGGACCGGCAGAAAACGGAAGTCATGGACAGCGAATCCGACCTCATACTCTACAGGGTTGACAACAACCTGGTGGTACCAATGGGCACGACGCCAGACTGGCTGGAAACGTTTCCGTCCTGGAGCCCAGACGGTCACTACCTGTACTACTCCATTGCCGCTTTCGATACGGCCAACTACTACGTTGACCAATACCAGCGTATCCGCTACAACCTGGTACGAAGGGCCTTCAATCAGACAGACTACAGCTTGGGAGAAGCCGATACCGTGCTAAACGCAGCCCAATTCGGTAAAAGCGCCGCACTCCCCCG
Source organism: Bacteroidales bacterium (assembly GCA_003506275.1). GTDB lineage: Bacteria > Bacteroidota > Bacteroidia > Bacteroidales > UBA1402 > UBA8389. The sequence goes on from DOBD01000097.1 coordinate 7,553, forward strand.
CCTGTCCCCCGATGGTCGGTACCTATTGTTTTCCATGGCCGACTACGGAAACTTTCACATCTGGCACAAGACCAGTGATCTTTACCTGATGAATCTTGCCACCTGGCAATGGCGCAAATTGGAAGCGGTTAACAGTCAGGATGTGGAAAGTTACCACAGCTGGTCATCCAATGGACGGTGGATCTTATTTAGCTCACGCAGGGACGATGGTAGTTACACCAGGCTTTACATTGCCTATTTCGACCAGGATGGCATCGCTCATAAACCCTTCGTTTTGCCGCAACGTCACCCTCTTAACGACAAGCAGCTGTTTAAATCATACAATGTCCCTGAGTTTATTACCCATCCGGTTACGACAGACCAACACAGGCTCATGAAAGCCTTGAAACAAGATCCAGTACAAGCCACTGTAACAAATTAAGTCGCTGATAATCTTTGTTTTCATTGACAAAATGGCTACCTTCGTCGTTTTTTGTCAGCGATTACTATGCTTACCAACATTTCCAGCAAGCACTTCCAGGAGTTGTTTGCTACTCCCATCGTGCAACAGACCGCCTTTTGGTCTGAAGTTAAAAAACGGCTGGGCTGCACGCCCTTGGCTGTTAATTTCAAAACCGAATCAGCCTACCTTGACTATGGACAGGCTCAGAATAATTCGGAAACCTTTCATTCCCTCAACAAACAGGTGGAATCTGATATCCTGGTTATCCTGCAACCCCTGGACAGACGTCACTGCATGGCATACGTACCCTATGGGCCTGAACTTGAGCCAGAAGAGTCGGTGCAAGGCGTATTTCTGGAAGAACTCTCCGAATGCCTTCGTCCCTATTTGCCCAAAGAGTGTGTTCTGATACGCTACGACTTATGTTGGGAATCCTGGTGGGCCAAGGATGCGGAGCACTATGATGAGCAGGGACACTGGCTGGGCGAACCCAATCAAGCCGCTCAGGAAACCCGATTCAACTTCAGCACCCAGTATTGGAATCTACACAAGTCGACGTTCAACACCTTGCCAACCAGCACCATCTACATCAACTTAACACCAGAAAAGGGAGCCTTGCTGACCGGCATGAAGCCCAAAACCCGCTACAACATCAACCTGGCCCTTCGAAAGGGGGTAACGGTCAATACCTTGGGCTTGGAACATCTGAACATCTGGTACAAACTCTACGAGGAAACCGCCAAACGGAACCGATTATTTCTTAACGACATCAGTTATTTTGAGGCGGTACTGGCTGCCAAGGCAACGGACTCCAGGTCTCCAGCCGAGGTGCTACTGTTGGTGGCCGAACTCGATCATCAACCCCTGTCTGCGATGTTCCTCATCATATCCGGAGACAGAGGGTCCTATTT